>JBIKRY010000271.1:0-6625 GCA_044348925.1 Bernardetiaceae bacterium | reverse complement strand
GTAGCACTCTCCAAAAAGACAGACCCATTGGGGTAGTAGCTTTATGGAGAGGATACCAAATATTTGAAAATCTAAAACAAGGATACTTACTGGCGAAAACTTGTGGGTAATCGATAGGACTTTAGTCCAATGCTGTTCGGCTAAGAAAATAAAAATATAAAATTTATAATTAATTGATTATCAGATAATTATAAATTTTTTAAGTGCCGTTAGGCACGAAATATTTATAGTAAAAATAGCAGCAACTCCCTCCAAGTGCCGTAGGCACGAAATATGTCGTGCCTACGGCACTTGGAGGAATGGAAAAAGGCACTGCTATAAATATTTCGTGCCTACGGCACTAAAAAACAAATTTCTTAGCCGAACAGCATTGGACTTTAGTCGGGGACGCCTAGTCTGTAATCTCTTGATAATCAGAGCATCACAGACTTGGCGTCCCCGAATAAAGTCTGTGGTACAATATTGTCAATTAATTATTTGTACTTACATTAATAATTTCAATAATTTGTTGCAAGGAAGTTGAAATAAATTTTATGATGCTACATATTGTGCAATAAAATTTATTTTGCTCTTATATTTTTCTGTCTGTAATTCTTAAAAGTATGCATAATATCGATATCAACAAATCTTTAGCCGAAAGTTTACAAGAAAACTCTCTCAAACTCCACAAAATTATGGTTTGGGCTGCTGTGGTAATTGTTCCTGGGTTCAGTCTGTTAGATTTTTATTTAGCACCAAATCATTGGGCAGAGTTAATAGTCTTACGTTTAACTGTTGCTGTGCTTTGTTATTTATCTTTGTTCCTGCAAAAGAAATTTCAATTAAGGAGTGAAGTTATTGCATACACATGTTGTCTTGGAGTATTTTTATTTGTAAACTTTCTCTGTATGCGTGTTCCTGCCGATACGATGTTTTTATTTCATATCAATTCTGCGTCTGCAATTTTAGGATATTCGGTGCTTGTATTGTGGCATTGGAAACACTATCTAATAACTATATGCGTTTCACTCATTGCCTACTTGAGTTTTTTTGTGATTTTCCGTAGTTCCAATTTAGGATTTATAGATACGATTGTTCATGGAGGGGCAGTATATTGGATTGTGGCAGTGTTAAGTATTTTTTTGGTTGTTTTCCGATATAATTCATTTGTTAATGAATTTATGTTACGACATAAATTAGCAATTTCTAATCAACAAATTCAGGAAAAAAATGAGGAATTAACCATACAACAAGAAGAAATTTCTAAGCAAAATAAAGAATTAGCTATTCAACAAGAAGAAATTAGCGAAAAAAACGAGGAACTTAATCAAAGTAATGAGGAATTACAGACTAATATGGAATTGGTACAAATGCAAAATAAACAAATTCAAAAACATAATGAAGAAGTAAAAGCAAGTATTACCTATGCAAGTCGTATCCAAAATGCCTTATTACCTTTTCAAGACCGTTTAAAAGAATACTTTAATGAGGATTTTTTTGTATTATATAAGCCTCGTGATATTGTTTCGGGAGATTTTTATTGGTGCGAAAATATAAATAATTCTATTATTATGGCAGTTGCCGATTGTACGGGGCATGGCGTGCCAGGGGCATTTATGAGTATGCTCGGTAGTATGGGCTTGAATAGTGTTATATTTCAAGAAAATACCTTTGAAGCAGATAAAATTCTTAATAAACTACACCAATATATTTTTAGTGCCTTGCGTCAAGATAAAAGTGATAGCAGAGATGGTATGGATATTGCCCTCTTAGTCATTCACCCGTCTATCAAAATCGTAGAATATGCAGGGGCAATGAATCCCTTGTATTACATACAAAAAGATACGCTAATTACGCTTAAAGGGGATAATAAACCAATTGGCGGAGGACAATATGGCACAGGTCGTAATTTTATCAAAACTACTATAGATACTACTTTGCCAACTACATTTTATCTTTCTTCTGATGGTTATCAAGACCAATTTGGTGGGAAAGACAAACGTAAATTTATGGCAGGTAACTTTAAGAAATTGCTACATACAATTCACCACGAAACCTTTATACAACAGGCTAAAATATTAGAAGATACGATAGAATCTTGGATGTACACAGGAGGCGAAAAGCAAATAGATGATATTTTAGTAATTGGAATACGGTTGTAAAAAAATAGTAGAACAACTTTTTTAGGGCTTTTTTGGCTCTGTGAAAGTTGTTCTACTATTTTGAAAATAGTATAAACTTTATTGGGTTACGACCATCAAAAACTTAGATTTTTTCCAAAAATCTTTATGAATAATGTGCAAATAGGTACGACCATTTTCTTTCGAAATAATATACAAACCTTCGGCACGTTGTGGCACTAAAAGAATATCTTTGTCTTTTAAATTACTTGAACCAATATCAATATTAAGGTTTTGGGACGAAATGTCTAAAGGGTGCATTTGGTCTTCGGGCAAATTGTTGCCCAAACCATCTACTTTATTAAGTAAGCCTCTTGTTTTGATAAAATTTCTTTTCATCAACTCCTTTTTTGTGCCTACAAAATAATAAGCAGAATTATTTGCTTTGGTCAGAGAGGCAACTTGTTCTATTTTTTGTTGCATATCTGTAGCTATTTTCGCCATTTGTTGTTCTGCTTGCAACAATTTTGTTTGGCTTTCTCCAAGTTTTGCTACTATTTCTTTCTTTTCAAATCGTAAACCTGCTACTTCTATTTCTAATTTTTCAATTTGTTTCCGTAAATTAATAATAATTTCTTCTTTTTCGCCTATTGTTTTTTGCAAACGGTCTAACATTTTTTTCAAAACAGATTTTTGCACATTAGATTTGCGGAGTCTTTGTTCCAAATCATCTACTTGTTGTTTGTTTTTTTGCATCAAGGAGTCTATATTCAACATTGTACGATTAATGAAAGTATTTGCCTCCATTTTTCCTATTTTCTTATTCCTAATCATATCAGAAGTTTGCAAAAGACTATCTGCCAATGTTTTTACAGAATCCAAACTTGTATAGATAATGTCCATTTCTTCGCTTAGACTTGCGATATAGATGCTATCATGGAGAACTTTGTTTTTGAGTTCTTCATTGGCATTTCGCAGTTTTTCTTTTTCTTCGCCACAAGCAACCAAAAAAATACAAAAAATAAAAAAAGATAATACGTATTTCATTAAATATTTCATTCGTCTATCGTTGAGGTGGTAATTTACAAGTTATTATCTTATATTTTGGCTACTAAATTGGGGAATATCTTTCGTATGTAAGTTTTTGTGTAAAATTGTAGTTTTTAGATACTGCTATACTTATCCTGTAGTCTAAAAACTACAGGATAAGTAGCAGCTAATTTATGTGAAATATTGTACATGTTTTGCTATAAAAACTGTATAGACTTTCGGCAATGAGTCTATTAATTGGTGTCGAATGCCTCGTCTATGGTTTCGCAATATTGAATATCAAATTTTGTAAAATCAAAATCGTATTCACGTGCTATTTTGGTTTTTCCAATTTCTACACTCATTCTAAACAGTTCGTCTGTGGGTAATAATTTGCGATATTTTTTTAAGCCAATAGACTTAAACAAATTTTCTTTGATAGTTAAATGATACCAAACCATAGACGGTTGGTCAAAAACTTTCATTTGTCGTTTATCAAGAATAATTTTTTCTACCCCGTGAATTTTGGATTCTTCTGCCACCAGATTAAATAGTTTTTCGAAGTCATCTTTGCGAATATAGGAATTTTTTATTCCACAGACAATTGTCTTTGCTATTTCGATATAGCTCGCATAGTACACAGGCGTATCTACTAATATTTTGGCGTTGCTTATATATTTATGCTGTTCCATTGTATATTTTTTTGCTACAAATATAGAAAAAAATACCAAAATTACTAAAATTTACTAAAATTATTATTTTATCTTTTCGAAGTTGGAATGTTAAAGCCAATACCTAACATAGCTTGGTAAGAAAAAAAGTCGTGTTCTGCTCTTCCAATAAGGTCTTGCCCTAACTGAATACTTGTATAATCTGCATAAGCTACTTGTATGCCTGCCTGCAAGAACACATATCTATACAAATCCATTCGCAAATCAAAACCGCCACCTGTTACCAATCCGTGGTAACGAAAATGTCCATTGTCAGGGCTTCCCAAAATAGTAGAAATAGAATAAGACATTAAAATTCCAGCTCCCCATTTTGCTAAAGTGCTGATTTCTAAGTTTTTATGTTTGTAGATATTAATTTTTTTGATAAAACTCAACATCATATAATTATTGCCGTTGGTATGTTGCAAATGCACAAAATCGGGAGTAACCAAGGTATCTTTGTCGATTTTATTGCCACGAATTTGTCCTTGCACGTGCAATATTTGGTTATCTTTGACCACATATTTTAGGTGGTCCCAACTAAATTCGATGCCAAAGTTGCGTTTGCCACCAAACAAATAGCCAAGGTGCATGTTGAATTGTGGTACACTAATTTGTCCTATATTCAACGCATTTTGAAAATCTGGTTTATCTTCGGCTTTTGCATCGATGAAAGTAAAATCATAGTTGTCGCTAACTGTGTTTTTGAAATGAATGGTACTGTTGCTGTAATATTCTCGGTTATAGCCCCAAAAAAAATAAAATTTGCTTTCATTTTTGCTTGGAATACTGTCTATTTTTTGTGCAAAAAGAGGTGAGAAAAAAAGAACAAAGAACAAAAAATGGGTACAAAAAAAATAAATTGCTTTCATACAAGTAGGATAAGTTAGTAATGACGTATTTAAGAAATATAATAAACCGCCAAGTTACTAACTCCTACCTTCATAAACAAATTGTAAAAATTTAGAAAAATTATTTTGCTACAAAAGCTATTGTTTTACAGATTTTAGCTGAACATTTTAGAAAATCCGCCTAATAAATCACCGCCTTTGTCGCCTAAAAAACTTTTAGCTACGCTTGCAATGGCATCATTTCCACTAATTCCTAACTTATCGAGTAAATCTCCTTCGTTTTTTGCTGTTCCTGATTCATTGCTTGCAAATTTTTGCATAATGAATGGCACAACTATATTTGCTGCATTTTGGGCTATTTGTGGGCTAATGCCTACTTTTGCTGCCAAATCTGTTGCCAAATTGCTAACCATACTACTCACTACAGGGTTACTTGTATTTGCAGGACTTCCTCCGTTAAATAAACTCATAAGTTGCCCTATATTGCCACCTGCTACTTGGCTAATTAAGGTACTTGTTAAAGAATCTTTACTAACATCAAGAGTCTTATCTACTTGCGTTGTTTGCAAACCTGCTTTTTGTTGTAATTGAGAACTTAATTGTTCTTTGCCAAATTCTATTAATTTGTCTAACATTTTGGTATGGTTTTAAATGGTTTATTGTTTGGAAATACATTACAAATATACTTTTATTTGCCTAAAGGCGAATATATGCTTGCTATGCAAGTTATGTACTTGCGTTTTTGATTATTTTTTTGGTAAATTTAGCAATATATTTGTCAATGCAAAGGAATCCAAGTCTTTTATTTTTGTTGGTAATATTTTTTGTGTACCCAAAGCAAACCAAAAGACTCACTGCCATCTTTTTCGTGTGTTTTGTGGTGTGCATAGTGTGCTTTGCGAATAGCATTAATAATTTTATTATTACTATGTCGGATAAAAGGAAATCTTTGATGAATAAAACCATCATGCAAAATAAAATAAACCAATCCATATAGACTAATTCCAATGCCAATAAACAATGCCCAAAAAGCATATTGTATGCCTATGATAATAAAAAATATTGCCACAGAGCCAAAAAACAAAGAAAAAACATCATTCCATTCCCAAATAGATGGTTTTGCGTTGGTTTTATGTTGGTGGTGTGTTTGGTGAATATGCCACAAAATACCGTGCATCAGATATTTGTGTATTGCCCACGAGAATATTTCCATTCCCAAAAATGTAAAAAGTAAGATAATAAAATATCCAATGAGTATCATTTTTTTGTTAAAATTACAGGTAATAGAGATGAAAAAGTCTATCATTTGAACCCTATATTTGCCTTTAGGCGAATAAAATTGCTAAATAACATAGGTGATGTAACTCCTGCTATGTAGTAAAAAGTCTAATTTTAAACCTTATTTTCGGTAAAAATGTTTAGTTTTTGTTACAAAAACTACGTAACAGGTGCTACATACCGCCATTACACAACGTACAATTATCCTATTGCAAATATGCTATATTTGTATGAAAAAGCCTACTACAACTGTAAATCTGCGTATATACGTATTGGTATAGCGTATAGAAGATATTATATTAGCAAAAAAATAATAAAATACTTTGTATAATAAAATTTATTTTGTTTTTTTGTAGCAACTCTAAAATGGTTGTAGTTTATTTGGGGTTTGGAGGGGAGGTTTAAAAGAAAATAATAAAAAAAAATGCTTACAAAATTAGCCATATTTAATTCTCAAAAACACGCCAAAGTCATCATAAAACTTGATGACGCTACGGCTATTCAAATTATTGGCGAAAACAAAATCGGCAAAACGACCCTTATTGATAGCCTAAACTTTCTCTACATCATTGACAAAAGCAAAATGTCTTTTGATAGCAGAGGCGGAAAATCTACCTATGACATTAAGCAAAGTTTACATCACTTTTTTCCCATTCCC
>JBIKRY010000270.1:0-6628 GCA_044348925.1 Bernardetiaceae bacterium | reverse complement strand
TATATTTCTATGTGCATAAATGGTTAAAATAGTTTTGAGGTGGAAAATATATTCCAAATATGTAATTTTCAGTTTGCAAATTTCTCTTCTATTTTCTGTTTAAAAAACAACAAAATAGCATATAATTAAAAAATATCATCATTTGTGGCATTAAAAGCATTACTTACTACATAATTTTTGCCTTCCATAACCACAAAAAACCAATTTCTACCCGAAACATAACAACCATACAAAACCTCATTATCTTTGTTTTGCACTTGAGCAGCCACCATTGCAATTAATAACTGTCCCAAAGGGTCATTATCTCTACGATTTTCCTGCTTATATTCGTGTAAAAAAAAAGAAAGGTTTTTGTGGAATTTGCTTGCCTTTTGCTATCATAAATTCGACTTTTCCTATAGTGGTTTTTGTACCATTATCATATTGCACAGACATAGTACGTTGCATAAAAATTTTATAATTATCACTCATGTAATTTACCAAATTTATAAACGGACTAATAAACAAAAATTTAATCTCATCTTCATTCCATGAGTCCACATAATCAAATAACCGCAATCGTAATACTTCAATAGCATTGCGATTAGGTTCATCAACAGGCAGAACCAAAGTAGAAAGTTCGTCTAACAAAATATGTGTACGCAATCTTTTCAAGCCAAAAGATTGTTCCACTTCTTCATATAGCCATTTTTCAAAAGATTTACTTCTTGTTTTTGCCATAATTTTGGTGTTTTATGTTGTAGAGTTACCTTACAAAGTTGTAATCTTTTGAAAAGATTACAACTTTATCGTATTTTTCTTTAGGTTTAATTGCCTGTACTATCTTTTTGCACTTCTTTTGGTTTTTCTTCGTCTTTTGGTTTTTCAGGCTCTTTAGGTTCTTCTTTTTTCTTTCCAAAACCACCAAATAAGCCTGTTTTTAGCCGATTAATCGCATCTTCTGCCCGTTTTTGTGGTGCTTGGCTTGTACTATCTTTTTTCAAGAAATCTGTTACAACCTGTTTTGCAGTTTCGGCAGCTACTTGTTTTACCGAATCTACAGCTTGTTGTTTTTTCTCCTCTATTTTTTGTTGAAACTCTTGTTTTATTTCGTCAACAGTTCCTTTTGCGATTGCAAAACTTGGTTTTTTGTAATTTCCACCAATATTAATCAGTAATTTTACGGTTTCTTTTGCGGCTGCATTTGTACCTATATATTGGTCGAGTTTGCTACTCAATTCTGCACCCATTTTCCCTTTTGGCACATTCAATTCGAGCAAATATTCCAAACTGCCATCAAGTCCATTATTGCCTTGAATTGTACCTGCCAAATCTCCCAATTTAAAAGGAGTATTGGTAATATATAATTTTCCAGCTTCTATTTTGGCTTGTAAATCTACATTTTTGAGTTTATTGCTCACATTATCTAATTTCAAAAGAGATTTTAATTTGTCTATCAATTCTGCATTTTGCAAAGCTGCATCAAACAATTTGATTAATCCACCACCACTCAAAGAACCCAAAATTGGCATCATATCTTGTCCCAATTCGCCTTTCAACTTAAAACCTGTAGTAAAATCACCTGTAATATGTTGCGAAAGAGGCATAAGACTTTGCACTGTATTAAAAGTTTTGTAAGCCTCCTGCACTGCTACATTATTGATGTTCATATCAAAATCAAAACTTGGTTTTGCAATATTTATTGGATTATAGCTACCATTTGCAATAAAATTTCCACCAAGCGTAGCAAATTGGAAACCCTCTAAACGCAAAATACCACGTTGCAAAAACACATTTCCATTTGCATTGGCTAATTTCATATTTGTATATTGTACTTCTCCAATCGTGGCTGCAAAACTAAAATCTACATTTTTTGGTAATTCAATCACTGTCAAAGGTGCTTCTTGTCCATTTTTTGGCTTTTCTTCAGTTAGCCATTCGTTGCAATCAAATTTTGGCGAATGAAAACTCAAATTAGCTTTAATTACCTCACCCGACAATAAATAAGGAATATAATTGGAAATTTGTCCTGCCATTGCAATAGCAGATTTTCCGACAGTTCCTTCATATTTTTCGAGTTTAATATTTTGTGGACTAAAAGTCATTATTGCATTTTTGATAGTTAAACCTTGATGGAATGTTTTGCTTGAAAATGCAAAATTACTTAGGCTCATAGTTCCCGAAGTTGGCAATTTATCGTATTTTTTTGCTTTTGCGTCAGAAAGTTTGCCTGCTGTTTTTATATCTGCAAGTAGATTTCCTGTAATTTTTTTGTCTTCAAGAGGATAAATTTTGGTCATTTTATCCAAATCTATTTCGCCTTTTACAGTAATATCGTAAGTAATATCGTCTATATTTTTAAAATTTCCGTGCATTGCAAAAGGTTTTTCTTGTAATTTCAACGCCAAATTTTCTATCACTATCTCTGTATCTGCTTTTTTGCCCGTAACATTTTTTACCATTGCCAAAACCGTCATATTTTCCATAGGCATCGTTGGATATGCCTCCGATTTTACATAACCATCGGTCAATTTCATCAACGCATCTATTTTTGGAATAGTTTTTTGCACAGTATCATATACGCCATTTGCCTTAATTCGCAATTCATAAATGCCACGTAAAGTCATACTATCTATTGGAAAAACTTGTGTCATTTCTGCCAAATTTACCTTTGCACTAATATCTGCATCTATAGGATAATTTTTGAGATTTTGTACTTTTACTCGTCCATTGATTGGATTTGTGCCTAATTTCATTGCAAATTTACGAATATCTATGACTGTATTTGCGGTAATTCCTGTTTTATTATCTACTTCCATATCTACCAAAACTTCACTCACAGGCGTTGGTAATTTTGGATATTTGAAATAGCCGTCATTTACTTGCAATTTTACATTATAGGCAGGCATTCTATTTTTTTCGCTATCAAAAATTCCCTTCACAAAACCACTAAAAGCCATAGTTCCTTTGGTTTCCAAATCTTTATAATCTTTGAGATAAAGTGCTGGTATTAAGGAGATGATGTTTTTAAAGTCGGTTTGTTTTGCCAAAAAATTTATATTCATATCATAACCACCTTTTTCCAGCATTGTAAAAAATCCATCAAAACCCATTGCAAAATCATTGATTTGTGCGTGATTTTCTTTAAAGGTATAGGTTTGTGTGGCATTTACAATTCCCAAAATCATATCGGCTTGCATACGTACTTTGTTGAGATAGGTAACATTTTCGTAATTAGCTGTAAATTTTTCAATGGTAGTTTTTAATTCCAAATCAAACTCGTCTTGATTAAAATCTCCCGAACCCGAATGATTAATATTTTCTATGAACACATTGGTATTCAAGGCTTTATCGTTGTAGCTAAGATAACCATTTTCTATTTTCCACGCATCTACATCTGCCGAAAACTTTGTCTTTGCGGTGTCGGGTAATTCTTCAGGTTGGGCTTTTGCAATATCATAATTTGCCTGTCCATTTTTTAAAACTTTTACGTTGATGCGTGGTTCTATCAAATAAATGCCATTAATTTTGATTTCATCACCAAAAACTACAGATTTTAGATTGACCTCTATTGCAAAACTTTTCATAGATAGCAAGGTATCACCAGCAAATGGTGCTTTGTTGATTATCAAGAAATTATCCAAAGAAGCAGTAATATTTGGAAAATTTGGGAAAATAGTCAAATCTATGTCTGCAAAACTTACCTCTGCATTTACTTTTTGGTTAATTTGTTTTTCTATTTCCGTTTTAATTTTTCCTTTAAATAATTGTGGCAATAGGAATAATGCCAAAACAAAAAGCCCTAAAAAAATAGTGCTATATATAAAAAATTTTTTCATACAAATTAGTTGTTTTTATTGGAAAAGCAAGTTATACAATTTGTTACTAATTTTAGGAAAAATAGATGTTAAATGAGATAGATTTTGAAAATAAAGGCATTAAATTAATATTTCCAAACTACTCCTAACATAAATTGTCTATCAAAAACAGGCATTGGAGCTTGATAGCCATAATAAGGTTGCACTAATTTAAAATCTTGTGCGAATAAGTTATAAGCAGATACGTTTATATCTAAATTTTTGAATAGATTTTGGCATTTGACAGTAAAATCTACTAACCAATCTGCATTGTATAATTCACTTTCTAATTTGCCATTGGTTTTGTCATTTGCAAAGGCGTATGTCTGCCCACTACGTGCCGAAAGATAAGATATGCGTGGAGCAAAGCTAAATTTGCCAAGTTTATAAAATGCACCTGCATTGATTTTTATGGTCGAAAATCCAAGAAAACTTTTTTTATCGGCAGTCAAAAACTGTTCATAGGTATTGCCCTGTGGCAATGCTAAGGCAAAATTAAGAAAACCTCCGTATTTTGGATAACTAACAGTTAATTCACTTTCTATCCCTGCCGAAATAATTTCCCCAAAATTAGCATAAGACGAAATCAAATATACAATAGGATTTGTAACATCTATATAGAATAAGTTAGTTTTAAGATTAGCATATTTGTTAAATTTGTAGCCTACCTCCAACTCTAAAGTTGTAGCAAGTTCTGGTTTTAATGCTACTCTGGTGCCACTTCCCCAAGCTCTTGTATAGGCTTGAAATAAGGTTGGTGTTCTAAAAGACTGACTAAAAAGTAGTTTTGCATTCAGTTTATTGGCATTATACACTGCACTCAAACGAGGTAAAAAAGCATCTCCAAAAGGTGTATTTTCGTATCTTGCACCCATTGTAAATTTAACTTTGCTAAGATTAAAACTATATTGGGCATAACTATAATAGGTATAACGTGCCAAATTTTGGGCAGTATCCGCAGGATTATTGCTCAAAATCAAACCAATACGAGATTTTGTAGAAATAGAACTAATATTATCCGTCAAAGTTCCAAAACCTACTAATAAATTTTCCTTGAATGTTCCATTAATTTCTGTTCGCCATTTGTCCATAAATGTCGAGGCATTGTAATAATTATTTACAATAGACGAAGAGGCAGGATTGACCAAAGTTCCTATTACATTGGAGGTGGTATATTCCAAAATAGGACTAATTGTAATATTTTTATGAATATTTGCCAAATAATCTATGTGAAAACTCTCTACAGTATTGTGTGCTTTTACATAATAAATACCATTGATTTGTGGATAAATCTGATAGGAATTTTGTCCCGAATAGATTAAGGAATTAAATTGGTAGTTAAACGTAAGGTTTTTTGCTTTTGCATCTACAATTAAATGACGAAATAATCTATACGCATTTTGGTTATTGAGTTGTGTACTTGGAATACTGCCTGTAAAAGCCGAAAAGTTGCGTGTCGATTGTGGATTGGTACTTGTGCCTGCGTGTATGGCTATCTGTCCTAATTCTGTTTTCAAACCGCCACTAATATTGGTATTTGCTGCAATTTCGTTGCTACCAATTACGCCTGTATTTCCTGTCCAGCGTATTCCTTTCAAATTTCCTGCTTTGTGTGTGATAATGTTGATAACAGTAACTTCTGCAAATCCTCCATACAAAACTGACCCAGGACCTCGTATAATTTCTACTCTTTCCATCATCGAGCAAGGGTATGCACCAATAAGATTAATATTTCCAAAACTTAATTCTGTAGTTCCAACCCCATTAATCATCAACAAAACTTTGCCTTCGTGAGCCCAAATTCCACGAAAACCAATACTAAAAATGCCATCTACATCTACCGCCAAATCAAAACCTGGCACCATTCGCAAAACATCTGCCAAATCTCGTGTGCCATACATTGCCATATCTTCCTTTGTAATAACCGACACAATAGATGGGGCTTCTTCCAGAGTTTCATTCTTTTTACTTGCAATCTGCACATATTTGTCTTGCACACTATCTGCTTTTAGCAATTCATTGGCACGAATCCTTAGCCATGTGCTACTGTCTGTTTGTCCATATACAAAATTAGAAATTAGAAATAAAAATACAATTAAAGTAGATATTGTTTTCATATGGTGTCAAAAAATAAGTAAAAAAAATTAGGTAGTTTAGGTGGTTTTAGTTGTAATGTTATTGCCAATTTTACTTTAGTTGTAATTTCATCATGATGTCTGTTTGTGCATCATTTCCTAATTTGAAAGTATGTTTGTCAAAAGCTACAAAACCATTTTTTTTATAAAAATTTATTGCTCTTGGGTTTTCTTCCCACACTCCTAACCAAACAAAATTCATTTGCTTATTTTTTGCCACTTCTATAGCCTTATCATACAATAATTGTCCTACATTCTTTCCATGATATTCTTTTGTAACGTAAATTCGTTCTATTTCGAGAGATTTTTCGCCCTGCAATTCTGTTTGTGCCTGCCCAAAATTTATTTTCAAATAGCCAACAACTTGTTCGTCTATACTTGCAAAATAAAATTCTGTATCTATATTTTGTAATTCCAAAGTCAATTTATCTTTAGAAAATCCTTCTGCTAAATATTGTTGCATATTTTCTTCCTCATTTTGTGCAGCAAATGTTTCATAAAATGTATGCTTGCTAATTTTTTGTAATTGGTCAATAGCATCTAACCCTATTTTTTCTATTTTCATAATTTGTATTTAATGTAAGTTATATAGTAATACGGAACTCCAGTTCCGTACCGTCGTAGAAACAAGTATATTTTAGATAAAAATCTATTTAT
>JBIKRY010000036.1:0-21947 GCA_044348925.1 Bernardetiaceae bacterium | reverse complement strand
TAAAATGATAAATTTTGTAGGAAACCTTTATCCATTATAATAAGGATTGCGACCAATATTGGCGATTTGAGGAAATCTTTGCATCGGCAGTAGGAAACCTTTATCCATTATAATAAGGATTGCGACCTTTAAAAAGGAAATATCAAAACTTACATTATGTCCGTAGGAAACCTTTATCCATTATAATAAGGATTGCGACTCATATAGGTAAAATCATTAAAGGACAGCCCAAGCACGTAGGAAACCTTTATCCATTATAATAAGGATTGCGACTGTTTGCACCCTAAAACTCAAATTTATCATTATCAAAGTAGGAAACCTTTATCCATTATAATAAGGATTGCGACCTCATTCCACAAACATTCTTATTTTTTAAGAATATTTTGTAGGAAACCTTTATCCATTATAATAAGGATTGCGACAGAATATTTTTGATTTGAAATTCCCCGTTTCTATTCGCGTAGGAAACCTTTATCCATTATAATAAGGATTGCGACCATTTTTCATTTTTTTATTGGTTTACAAGTTCTTTGTAGGAAACCTTTATCCATTATAATAAGGATTGCGACTTAATACATTTGCTGATAACGACACATTTTGTAGGAAACCTTTATCCATTATAATAAGGATTGCGACGTTACTATTGTATTTTTAGTTTGTTCTTGCGTAGGAAACCTTTATCCATTATAATAAGGATTGCGACTTTTTTTGCTGTTAATTCCATATTATTATAAGGCTGTAGGAAACCTTTATCCATTATAATAAGGATTGCGACTGTATAACGAGCTGTCGAAATACAACGACTATTGTAGGAAACCTTTATCCATTATAATAAGGATTGCGACCAACTTGCATCTCCGCTAAGATGTTGAACTTGTAGGAAACCTTTATCCATTATAATAAGGATTGCGACATTGCTCGGTTTAACAAAAGAAAACAAAAACATTTCTGTAGGAAACCTTTATCCATTATAATAAGGATTGCGACAATATATCAACATTGCAATTATATTGATTATTAAGTAGGAAACCTTTATCCATTATAATAAGGATTGCGACATTAAAGTGTTTAATTATAAATATTTTAAAAGTGTAGGAAACCTTTATCCATTATAATAAGGATTGCGACAGGCAAAGGTGCGTTTACAAATGAAAACTCGTTAGGTAGGAAACCTTTATCCATTATAATAAGGATTGCGACTTCTATTCGGTTTTTATGCAACTCATTCGCCAAATTGAGTAGGAAACCTTTATCCATTATAATAAGGATTGCGACTATTAATAATATTAATGATATTATTAATTTTTATTATGTAGGAAACCTTTATCCATTATAATAAGGATTGCGACTTCTTTTATATTGGTAGAGAACTTCCCGTTCCCTAGTAGGAAACCTTTATCCATTATAATAAGGATTGCGACTTTTTGTTTTTAAAAAATTAATTGTAACTTTGTAGTAGGAAACCTTTATCCATTATAATAAGGATTGCGACTTGATTAAAGATTGCGGAACTTGTAACTGTAGGTGTAGTGTAGGAAACCTTTATCCATTATAATAAGGATTGCGACAATGCAAAGCCAAAACACTTTACAAAATAACCTACCAGTAGGAAACCTTTATCCATTATAATAAGGATTGCGACAATCTAACCATTAGAGTGTAACGCCGACGGTTGCTAAAAGGTAGGAAACCTTTATCCATTATAATAAGGATTGCGACGGGTACTGCGGTTAATATTGTTTTCTGCCAAAGATTGTAGGAAACCTTTATCCATTATAATAAGGATTGCGACTATTTTTACTATATTTTCTATTAGTTTCCATTAAGTAGGAAACCTTTATCCATTATAATAAGGATTGCGACACATTTTTCATAAATTAACGGGTTTTTTTGTTGTAGGAACTCACTTTCCATTATAATAAGGATTGCGACATTTTTGAAACTTCTTTTTCTATTTCAAATACCGTTAAGTAGAAACCTATATTCCATTATAATAAGGATTTTGACTTTGAAAACGATAAAAAAATCTAATTAAAATATTTACTATTTACTAATTATTATTTCATAATTCATAATTCATATTTCCTAATTCCCACTTACACAAAAAATATTTTATGCCTAAATATATTTTTTACTGCGTTTTGAGTGCCGTTTTTTTTGCTTGTTCCTCCGAACCGAAAGAAATAAAAGTTGGCATCTTACATTCTCTCACAGGCACGATGGCTATTAGCGAAAAAGCCGTAGCTAATTCTACCTTAATGGCAATAGACGAAATTAATGCTAAAGGTGGTGTTTTGGGCAAAAAAATTGTTCCTATTACCGTAGATGGTAAATCTAATTGGGGGCATTTTGCTGCCGAAGCCGAAAGACTCATTACTCAAGACAAAGTACAGGTAGTTTTTGGGTGCTGGACTTCCGCAAGTCGCAAAACAGTAAAACCTATTTTTGAAAAATACAATCATTTGCTTTTTTATCCTATTCAATATGAGGGTTTGGAACAGTCGCCAAATATTGTTTATACAGGTGCAGCACCCAACCAACAATTACAACCTGCTACCAAATGGGCTTTGGATAATATTGGCAAAAAGTTTTTTATTGTTGGTTCTGATTATGTTTTTCCGAGAACTGCCTCTGCTATTATTACCGATTTGGTAACGCAATTAGGTGGCGAAGTGCTTGGCAATGAGTTTATTGTGTTGGGTAGCAAAGACGTAAAACCAATGATAGACAAAATTATTGCAAGCAAACCAGACGTAATTTTCAATACCATTAATGGAGATTCGAATGTAGAGTTTTTTAAACAACTACGTGCTGCGGGCATCACTCCAGATAAAATTCCTACTTTTTCGTTTAGTATTGCCGAAGATGAATTGCGAAGTATGGATATACAAGCTATGGTGGGAGATTATACGGCTTGGAATTATTTTCAATCTATAGAAAGCCCCGAAAACAAAACATTTGTGCAAAATTACAAAAGCAGATATGGCAACAAAGTGGTAACAGATGACCCAATTGAGGCAGGCTATATTAGTGTGTATTTGTGGGCAAAAGCCGTAGAAGAAGCAGGTACAGACGAAGTAAACGAAGTTCGCAAACATTTGGCAAATCAGAGTTTCAAAGCTCCCGAAGGACTTGTGTATATAGATGGCAAAACACAACACACATGGAAAACGGTAAGAATTGGCAAATTTAGTGCAGATGGCAATGTGCAAACGGTATGGTCGTCAGAAAAACCAGTACAACCTGTGCCATTTCCTACCCACAAACCTCAAGCAACATGGGAAACTTTTTTGCAGGATTTGTATCAGGGTTGGGGCAAAAATTGGGCAAAGATTAATTAATGTAAGTTGCATAGTACGTAGCTCCAGCTACGTACAGTCGTAGAAACAAGTATATTTTAGATAAAAATCTATTTATTTTGGTCTAAAGTGTTTTATTGATGCAATAAATCATCTACGGAACTGGAGTTCCGTACTACTACGCAACTTACATTTATTAATCTTTCCTGTAAAAAATTAGTAATAAAAAATCTCTCAAGGAATTACATAAATACAATTTGTTTTTTTGCCTACAATTTGAGATATTGCAAAATCATCTTTCAAAAATATACGATTGTGTGGTCTAACTTAGGAAAACGTATTTTTAACTTGTTTAACGAAAAAAAACAAGAGCAACAACTAAGTCCTGAAGAGGAATCCAAAAAACTTATCAAGGCTGCACTTCAAGAACTGCAAGTAGCTATTCAAAAACACGAGCTTACTTTGCAACAAACTCGCAATAACCAACAAGATATTCTAAAACAATTACAACACCATAAAAATATGGCAGAAAGATTGTATGCAGATGCAATGTTGGCAGTAAAAAAACAGCAAGATATACAAGCACAACAACTGCTTGACCAGAAAAATCAAGAAGATAAACAAGTAGAACAATATCAGGCTTTGTATAACAACATTACTCCTGTTGTAAAACAGTTGGAAACACAACTCAACACCATGCGTTTGCAATTACAAGACATCAAATCACGAGAATTGATAATGACTGCACGTCTGCAAAATGCAAAAACACAGAAAGAAGTTGCCGAATATTTGCACGAATTGGATTCGAGTTTGGGTGGAGATTTGGAATTTCAGTTGCTAAAAACAGAAATGGAGGCAGATATTATTAATGGAATTAGTGAAAGTGATAAAATTTTGGCAAATACCGAAGGACAATTTGTATTGCAACAACAATTACAACAACTCGACAAAGAATTGAAAGAAAATGAAGAAAGAGAAAAATTACAACGCCAAGCTAATCAACAAAAAAAGATAGACCAAATTTTGGGGCAAAACACCGAAAAAGAAAAAAAAGAAAGTGAGGAACAAAAAAGACAAGCCGAAAACAAACGCAAAGAAGCACAAAAAGCCGTATTTGACAATCCAAAAGAAAAGGAAGTCTTGCAACAAATAGAAAAAGAAAAAAAACAACAGCTTTTAGAGGCGTGGCTTGAGGCAGACAAACATACTGCACAGCCAACAAATATACCAATTAGTGAACCCAAAAACCAAGATAAAAAGAAAAATTTATTGGAAGATTTTTTTAAGGAAGATTCTAAACCAGAAAATCACACAGAAAAATCTACAAAAGATAACCATAAAGATAAAAGTCAAGATATGCCTGTTGATGACAAAAAGAAATTTTTAGATGATTTTTTTAAATAACGTATCTTGATAAAAACTGTATATTATTTACATAAAAAATAGGTGCAATTTTATGAAATTATGAAAAAAAACGTAACTTTATACAAGTGTACCAAAATAGACAAAAAAACACTAAAATATTACAACAAATGTTGTAATATTACGTAAATTTATAATGATATAAAACAAAGTTTACCATAACTTCTACGCCGTATGCAAGAAAAATATTTAGTTCTGATTGCTTTGCTTTTTACGCCTGTTGCCGAGGTAACAGAAAAATTGCAAGCACTATACGATACTCCAAAGCCAATTATCGACATTCGTCAAACCACAGATGTTGTCTATCCATATTCATTGAAAGGAAAATATGGCTTTACAACTCGCAGTGGTGGAGTAATTGTAAACCCAAAATATGACTATGCCGACAGTTTGCGAGAAGAAATGGCTTTGGTTGTATTGAAAAAAAAGTGGGGTTTTGTCAATAAATCAGGTAATGAAGTAGTACAGCTAAATTATGAAGAAGCTCATAGTTTTAGTGAAAATCTTGCTGCGGTAAGCCTAAAAAAGAAATGGGGTTTTATAGACAATACTGGGCAAAAAGTAGTAGAATTTCAATATGACTATGTTGGCAAATTTCATGACGGTTTGGCACCTGTAAAATTAAAAGGCAAATACGGTTATATCAACAAAAAAGGTATGATGGTAATTGCAACCAAATATGACGAAGCACAAAATTTTAGCGAAGGCGTAGCACTGATTAGTGTGGGCGGAATGTACGGTTTTATAGACAAAACAGGCAAACAAATAGCAGCACCTAAATACGATTTTGCAGGAGATTTTAAAGATGGCGTAGCAGTAGTAGCCAAAATGGATAATGAAACTGGTATGAACAAATACGGCTTTATCAACAAAACAGGCAAAGAAATTACTACATTAAAATACGATAATGCCCTAAGTTTTTCGGAAGGTTTTGCCTTGGTAAGTGATGAAAATAATAAATTTGGCTTTATAGACAAAACAGGAAAAGAAGTTATTGCACTAAAGTATGATTATGCAGCAAGTTTTAGCAATGGTTTGGCACCTGTGAGTATCAATGGAAAATATGGCTTTATTGACCACAAAGGCGGACAAGCTATTCCAATCAAATATGACGAAGTAGCAAGTTTTTCGGAAGGATTGGCAAGAGTAAAAGTAGGGGATAAATTTGGATTTGTAAACCAACAAGGAAAAGAAGTAATTGCTATCAAATACACCAAAGCAGATAGTTTTTCGGAAGGTTTGGCAGTAGTAGCAAGTGGTGGAAAATTGGACGGAAATATCTTATCGGGAGGCAAATTTGGACACGTAGATTACACAGGCAGGGAGGTAGTACCTGTAAAATACGAACAAAGTGAAAGTTTTTCGGAAGGTTTGGCAGTGGTAAAACTTGGTGGAAAATTTGGCTATGTAGATAGACAAGGTAACGAAATTATAGCTTGTACTTTTGAAGGGGCTGGTGCTTTTAACAATGGCGTAGCAGAAGTAGTTACCAAAAATGGACAAAGAAAAGTAGATAAAGAAGGAAAAGAAAACTAAGAATATGTTTTAATGGTTTTTTAAATAGCTTTCTATCTATTTTTACACATAAATTTTAAAAGATGTAATTACAAAAATTACATCTTTTTTTATGCACTAACTTTTTTAATCATGGTAAATTTCAATGGAATTATTATGGCAGAAAATCAAGCAATTTTTTCTGCCGAAAATCGTGCTTTTCGTTATGGTGATGGGCTTTTTGAAACCATACGTAGCCAAAACCACAAAATCCCTTTGTTTCATTTGCACAAACAACGACTATTGGCAGGAATGCAGGCTTTGGCAATGGATATTCCAGCAGCTTGGCACGAAGATTTTTTGGAACAAGAAATTCATAGGTTGTTACTTGCCTTTGAAATAGCTAAACAAAAAAAAACTAACATTACTACTCCAAATGCTACCTATAGGTTGCGTTTGGCGGTTTTTCGGGATAATGGCGGACTTTATACGCCCAAAACCAATGCCGTTTCGTTTTGTATAGAACTTAGTGTGCTTGCGGAAACAGAGTTTAGCCAAAATAATGTTGCTTTGCAATGTAGTATTTTTGATGAAATTGCAATTTCTCCTTCCAAAATTTCACCTTTTAAGACTTCCAATGCTTTGGTTTATGTGTTGGCTGCTATATTTCGCCAAGCAAAAAAAGTAGATGATTGTTTTATTTTGAATACTAAAGGGAATATTTGCGAAACCGTTTCGGCAAATATATTTGGAATAAGCAAAGAAAATTATCTTGTAACTCCACCTATTGCCGAAGGTTGCATTGATGGAATTATGCGAAAAGTAGTACTCGAAGTTGCAAAACAAAAGCAAATACCTTGCATAGAAAAGCCAATAACAAAGATAGATTTGTTTGAATTTGAGGAGGTTTTTCTTACAAATGCCATACAAGGTATAAAATCAGTAGCATATTGCACAGATTTACAAAAAAATTATACAAGCTATTTTACAAAAACTATCATAGAAAATGTGCAAGAATGGATAGAAAATAGCAATAAAATTGGATAAGTTATTTTTACTACATTTTTTAGACAATTTGCAAAATCTCTATTTTTTTATTTTGAAAACTAACTTGTTCTCCTACTTTTTTATTTTGTAACAATGCACCAATTGGCGACATAGGCGAAATAACAAAATAGTTATTGCCTTGCACTTCTATTTTTCCAATGCCAACAGCAAGAAAATAATTGCCTTGCGTAGTAATTAGCAAACTTCCGCTAATGGAACTTGTATAATTTTTTAAAAAGCTAATATTTTGTAATGTATTGTAAAGTTTTTGGCTTTCGGCTAATCTTTTCGAGCAATTTTCTATTTCTATTTGCATCATAGCTCTTGTGGTTTCGTATTTGTCGCCTGCACTACTTTTGGTTTCTTCGTTTGCTGCTTGTTGTGCATTTTCGATGCCTTGTTGTGCCAAAAATATTTGGTTTTCTATCATTTGTACACACTTTTGGTATAATGCTTCTTTGTCTTGCTGATTCATTAGATTAGAGATATTGATAAATATTTTGGATAAGATAGTCTAAATAAGTTGTGTAGCAACTTATTTAGTGATGAAAATTATTTCCCAAAAACTATCCTAATAAAGCAAAAACAGCTTCTAAAAATGCTTGTGGTTGTTCGGCTTGCACCCAATGCCCTGCATTTGCGATAGTTTTTAGTTGCATTTGTGGAAAAAGTAATTGCAAAGCAGGAATTTCTTTATCAAGAATATAATCTGATTTTGCACCTCGAATAAAATAAACAGGTTTTTTTATGGAAGATTGAAATGGAATTGCTTGCAAAATATTTTGATATTGTGCAGTCAAAACTTCCAAATTCATTCGCCACGCAAAATTATTATTTTCGTCTTTGTATAAGTTTTTTAACAAAAACTGTCTTGTTCCAAAATCAGGCTCAAATTGTGCCAATAAAGCATCTGCTTCGGTTCTATTGCTTAATTTTGCAAGATGAATGGCATTTAATCCGTCTAAAATTTGCAAATGATTACCTATATATAATTTTGGCGAAATATCTACTACCAGCATTTTATCCAATATATCTGGATATTTGCTTGCAAATTGCATCACCGTTTTGCCTCCCATCGAATGTCCAACAAGAATAGGGCGAATAAGTTGCTGGCTGTCTATAAAATCTTTCAAATCTTCTGCCATACCTGCATAATCATGAACATCTGTCCATGGACTACGCCCATGATTTCGTTGGTCTATCAAAAATACCCTAAATTTTGTAGCTAATTGTTTAGAAACCGTTAGCCAATTATCACAAGAACCCAAAAAACCGTGCAAAATTAGCATACTTTGTGCTTCTGGGTTTTGTGTTTCGTTAATTTCTCTATAAAATAAATTTTTCATGGCTCATAAAGTTTTGGTAGTAATAAATAATTTGGCAACTATACATGGTGCTGTAGTTTTGGGTGCTTAAGCTCTATGTTCCAAGCAACTTACAGTAGTTGGGCAAAAGTAAAAACTTTTCACGATAATTTTTCCAATTTAACAACATTCTCCGATATTTTTACGTACAAAGAAATTTATTATTTGGAATTTTAGGCATAATATTTTTTAAACAAGCATTTTATTTTTGCTAATTCCAAAATAATATATTACTTCGTAAAATATTATTTTAAACAAATCAAATGGACAATCATCAACAGGGAAGTCATGGGCATAATAAGCTAAGCATAGCTGGTTTACTCATTACTTTAGGTATTATTTATGGGGACATTGGTACTTCGCCTTTGTACGTACTCAAAGCTATTATCAACGAAGCCACGCTTACAGGCGAAGCACTGATTAATGCAGACATTGTGCTTGGCGGTGTTTCGTGTATTTTTTGGACTCTTACCCTACAAACTACGGTTAAATATGTTTGGCTTACGCTAAATGCGGATAATAATGGCGAGGGAGGTATTTTTTCTTTGTATGCTCTTGTGCGTAGGCGTGCAAAATGGTTGGTAGTGCCTGCTATTTTGGGGGGTAGTGCCTTATTGGCAGATGGGGTTATTACGCCACCGTTGTCAGTAGCTTCAGCCATCGAAGGTTTGCGAATCCTTGACCCTACCATAGACACCATTCCAATTATTTTGGCTATTATTTCTGTGATTTTTATTTTTCAGAGTTTAGGAACTTCAGTCGTGGGCAAAGCATTTGGTCCCTTAATGTTAATTTGGTTTACCATGTTGGCTGTTTTGGGCATTAATTCCTTGCTTAACGAGCCTAAAATTTTACAGGCTTTTAATCCGTATTATGCCTATAATTTGTTAGTGGCTTTTCCACACGGTTTTTGGTTTTTGGGGGCAGTTTTTCTTTGTACTACAGGAGCCGAAGCATTATATTCTGATTTGGGACACTGCGGAAAAGAAAATATCCGCTATAGTTGGATTTTTGTAAAAACTACTTTAATTCTAAATTATTTGGGGCAAGGTGCTTGGCTTTTGCAAAATGTAGGAAAACCGTTGGGAGATGTCAATCCATTTTATGCCTTGATGCCCGAATGGTTTTTATATACAGGTATTACGATTGCAACTGTAGCAGCTATTATTGCAAGTCAAGCCTTAATTTCGGGTGCATTTACCTTGATTAGCGAGGCAGTACGCCTAAATTTGTGGCCAAAAGTACAGTTAGTATTCCCAAGCAATATGAAAGGGCAGTTATATGTGCCAAGTATCAACCGTTTATTGTGGGCAGGTTGTATCGGAGTTTTGCTATATTTCAAAGAATCTTCTAAAATGGAAGCTGCATACGGATTAGCAATTACCTTAACAATGCTTATGACTACGATTTTGTTGGCATATTACTTATTATACCGCAAAGAAATGGCTTTTGGAATTGTGGTGGCATTTTTGGTACTTTACTTATCTATAGAAGGTGCATTTTTTGTTGCCAATTTGCGTAAATTTATGCACGGAGGTTGGGTTTCTTTAGTGTTGGTAATTTCCTTAGCATTTGTAATGTATATATGGCTAATGGCGAATAAAATTAAGAAAAATGTAACCGAATTTGTCAAAATAGACCGTTATGTAGAACCTCTAAAAGTATTAAGCGGAGATATGACCGTAGCCAAATATGCAACGCATTTGGTATATATGACAGGGGCAGATAGAATGGACGAAATAGAATCTAAAGTAATATTTTCTATCTTTGAACAAAATCCTAAACGAGCAGATATTTATTGGTTTGTTCACGTAGATACGACAGATGAGCCTTATACAATGGAATATAAAGTAGAAACTTTGGCTCTTAATGATGTCTATAAAGTTACATTTAGATTAGGATTTAGAATTGATTTGCGAATTAACTTGTTTTTCAAAAAAGTAATTGACGAAATGGCAAAAAACAAAGAAGTGGATATAACCAGCCGTTACGCATCTTTACGAGAACAAAATATTAGTGGAGATTTTAAATTTGTGGTATTGGAAAAATTCCTTTCCTATGAAAATGAATTTCCACCAAATGACCAATTTATTATGGAAACTTATTTTCTCATCAAAGGCTATACTGCCACCGAAGCACAATGGTTTGGTTTGGATAGCAGTTCGGTAGTTGTAGAGAAAATTCCTATGGTCTTAGACCCTGTAGAAAATGTAAAATTGAATAGAGTAAAGTAAATCATTTAGGTTTTTGTACTGTAGTTTAAACTACAGTACAACTTTACCTGTTTCCTACAATACGTTTATCTCTATGTCTTAGCCAACACTTATCCCTACAAATATGTTTGATGAATTTTTCCAGCTTTTTCCCAAACTTTCACCCAAAAAAATATATAATATTTGGCTTAATTTGCAAAGTTATTATAGTTCCAAGCATCAGCAAATCTCCAAACACAAAGGTTTACCTATTAGTTTGGCTATAGAACCTACTACGTCTTGTAATTTACGTTGTCCAGAATGTCCAAGTGGTTTGCGGTCTTTTACCCGACCTACAGGAATGTTGCAGGAAGATATTTTTAAGAAAGTGATAGACGAATTACAAGATACTTTGTTATATCTTACTTTTTATTTTCAAGGAGAACCCTATTTGCACCCAAAATTTACGGAATTGGTAAAATATGCTTCAGACCGCAAAATTTATACTTCTACTTCGACCAATGCACATTATTTGACAGACGAAAATGCCCGCAAAACTGTAGAGTCAGGTTTAGATAAATTAATTATTTCGATAGACGGTAGCACACAAGAAACCTATCAGCAATATAGAATTGGTGGAAAATTGGAAAAAGTATTGGCAGGAACAGAAAAAATAGTGGCTTGGAAAAAAAAACTTGTTAGCAAAACCCCACAAGTAATTTTTCAATTTTTGGTAGTAAAACCAAATGAACACCAAATAGCAGAAGTCTATCAATTAGCAAAAAAATACCAAGTAGATGGCGTACAACTCAAAACGGCACAAATCTACGATTTTGAAAATGGCTCTGCACTAATGCCAACAAATTCCAAATATTCTCGTTATCAATTACTTAGTAATGGAAAATATGCGATAAAAAATAGTTTGGAAAATAATTGCTGGAAAATGTGGCAATCTGCAGTAATTACATGGGACGGTACTGTAGTGCCTTGTTGTTTTGACAAAGATGCTACGCATAAATTAGGTAATGTAGCAACAAATGATTTTAAAACAATTTGGGAAGGAGAACTATACCAAAAATTTAGACAACAATTACTAATTTCACGTTCTAAAATAGAAATGTGTAAAAATTGTACCGAAGGAACTAAAGTATTTGCCTAAAACCTTGCAAGCCAAAAAGTACGATACATTCTATATAGCTTAGATTAACTATTTTGCTATTTAGCATTTAGCAAAAATTACCTAAAAACATACAAAATAATGCAACATAATTATTATTTTTTACGACAACTTACCCCTGCTTTGCAACAAGAGCTAAAAGGTTTGGAATTGGTATCTTGTTTTAGCCAAAACAAAGACGAATTGCTAATTGGATTTGCAAATCAAGAAAAAGGATTTTATATCAAGGCATTGCTGACACCAATTCTGTGCTGCCTTTCTTTTCCCGAAACGGTACATAGAACTCGTAGAAATAGTGCAGATTTGTTTTTGACACTTATTGGCGGAATAGTAAAAGAGGTAAAACAAGTAGAAAATGAAAGATGTTTTTTCATAGAATTTGAAAATAGCAACAAAAAACTATTGTTCAAAATGCAAGGACAACGGGCAAATATTGTGGCTATAGAAGATGATAAGGTAAGCGAAGTTTTTAAAAGTGAGTTGGAAAAAGATTGGGATTTGCATATCCAAACACTTCACCGACCAATAGACCAAACCGAAAAGGGATTTTTGGCAAATGGTTTGCAAAAAACTTTTCCTACTTTTGATAAAACTATTTTGGAATATTTGGAAAAAATAACCAAAAAACCTGCCCAAGAAGCAAGTTTTGCCGAAGTACAAGCAGTAATGGCAATACTCGAAAACCCAACTTTTTATATAACCGAAATAGATAAGCAATTAAAATTTACCTTGTTTGCACCCGAAAAAATACTGTTTGCAAGCAAAAATCCACTACTTGCCCTACAACAATTTTATCAAGTTTTTACACATAGCTACTATTTTGAAACAGAAAAAAATACAAACCTAAAAAAATTAGAAAGTAGAATAAAACAAACACAGCAATATTTGAAAAAAGTAGAAGAAAAATTTACAGAATTGCTGGAAGAAGTTTCTTATGAAAAAATAGCAAATATCATTATGGCTAATTTGCATAGCTTACCAAAAGAAACTGCACGAAATCAGACAAGTGTAGAGTTATTTGATTTTTATAGTAACAAAAATATTGTTATCAAATTGAAAGAAAATCTTAGTCCACAGAAAACAGCCGAAACGTATTACCGAAAATCAAAAAATCAAAAAATAGAAATAGATAGAATAGAGCAAAATATTGCCCAAAAACAAGAATTATTACAACAACTAATGCAATATCATACAGAAATTACCAAGATTACAGATTTCAAAATTTTACGTAACTATTTGAAAACCAATAATTTAGAAACCAAATTAGCAAGTAAAGAAGACGAAAATCAATTACATTTATTCAAAAAATTTGTTCACGAAAATTTTGAAATTTGGATAGGAAAAAATGCCCAAAACAATGATTTATTAACCCAACGCCATTCCTATAAAGAAGATTTATGGTTGCACGCAAGAGATGTAACAGGCTCGCATGTGTTGATAAAATATCAAGCAGGCAAAAAATTCCCTATGTCGGTTATTGAAAGAGCTGCACAGTTGGCAGCATATTTCTCCAAACGCAAAAATGATACGCTATGTCCTGTGATTTATACCCCAAAAAAATATGTTCGCAAACCTAAAGGTGCAGCAGCAGGTAGTGTAAAAATAGAGAGAGAAGAAGTAATTATGGTCTGTCCGAGTTTGCTATAAAAAAGATTATTAGGGTTTGTAACATAGACTTTATCCCAATGCTACAAACCTTACTAATATCTATTACACAAAATTATCTATTCCACATGCAAATTACATTGTGGATTATTTTGTTTAAATTTATCTATTTCTGTTTTTTTAATTTTGGTTGCCGAACAGTCTAAAGTTACTAATTTTTTTAGGCGTTGCAAGGCTTGTAAAGAAATAACTTCAGTGTTATTAAACCATAAAGAACGTAAATCCATAAAATTTCCCAAACAAGCAATATCTGTAATTTTGGTATTGGAAAAATCTAAAACTTCCATTTTTGGAAAATTACAAATAGCCTCTAAAGAATTAACTTCTGTATAAGCACAATTTAATTCTCTAATTCTGCGTAATTGTTTTAGGGGTTCGAGACTATTTATTTTGGTACGTGCAAAACTAATGGCAACTAATTGTGGCAAATCTGCTAATATAGTAATATCTTTTATATTTGTATGAAAAAATTTGAGCATTTTTAGCTTTTTCAAGTTTCGAATTGCAGCCAAATTATCTACAGGAGTATTGCCAAAAGTTAGAATTACCAACTCTTCGAGATTTTTTAAAGGTGCAAGACTTCGTACTTTGGTATCCGAAAAATGTACTTCGCTAAGGTTTGGAATCGTAGCCAATACGCCAATCGTATCTATTTCTGTTTCATAAAAACTTAGTTTTTTTAAGGTAGTCAAATTCGCCAATGGTGCTAAAGTTTTTATTTGTGTCAAAGAACAATCTACATCTACTAAATTAGTTAGGTTTGTGATGGGACTTAAATCTGCGATTTTAGTGTCTGCAAAATGTAAAACTCGCAATTTATTTAGGTCTTTCAATGGTTCGAGGCTTTCTATTTGTGTGTTAGATAAAAATACTACCTGTAAATTTTTGAGTTTTCGCAAAGGTTCTATATTGGTAATGGCAAATGGATTTACGTTTTTGCTGGTGCAAATCAATTTTGGCATACTGTAAATGCGTTGTAAATCGGGCAGTGTAATGGTTTCGGTAGTAATATTTGCATTATTTTTCAACAATTTTTTCCAATCTTCTGACAAAGTATTCCACCATTCCATTGTTAATTTTGGTAATACGTCTATTTCTGGGTGTTTTTGTTGAAATAAGTCTATTTGTGCTTGTGGAATTTTGCTTAAGATACAATTCACTCTTACCAAGTTAGTTAATTTTGCTAATGGTGTAATGTCTGTAATTTCTGTACGCATAAGGTTTACTTTTTGCAAAAATTTTAGCTCTTTCAATGGCTCAATATTTTTTATTTTGCTGCCTGCACAATTTATTTCCTCCAGCCAAAACAAAGAATCTAAGTAGGCAACGGTCATTACTGTATCTTGCATATTTAATGCTCTTTTGAATACTTTTTTCCAATCCAATTCCAAACCATTCCACCACGAAATTTTAAGATGATTTTTAATTTTTGTTTTGTCAATGTATTTTTTACGGTCTTCTTCATTGACTTCCATTTTTTCGAGAATTGCTAATACATTACTTCCTGCCGACAAAATAGCCTCGTCTTCGTCATCATTGGCATTGTTCAGATTGGCGTTATTGGTGGTATTGGTAGCCGTATTATTTGTTTTTACCTGTGCATAATTGTTTTGAAAAATACCAATTAGGAGGAGTAGGGATAAAAAATAGATTTTTTTAGACATAATTGTAGCCGTTTAGTTTGGGTTATTTTGAATAGTAGTTGTAGGGTGGATAAAGTCCACTCTACAACTAATATTCAAAAATCTTTCCAATTTGGTTTTTTGGGCTAAAATTAGCTTTATCTCTGTTACAGAAAGTTTATTTTAGTAGGTTTAATGCTTTGTCAAAATCAGGACAAGTAATGCCATTTGCTTGCAGTGCTTGGAGATTTCCGATAAATATTTCGCCTAATTCTGTGCCATTATAGGGTGCTTTTTTGTATTGCAGATACAGTTTTTTTGCTTTTTCAAATTGGTTATCGTACAAATAACCTGTTGCAATAATGGCATGTGCATCGAGGTGTTTTTCGTCAAGTGCAACTCCACGTTGTGCTTGTTGTATTGCTTTTTTAAATTGTCGGTCAAATAAATTAAATGCTGCTGTAGAAATACACAAATTAGCCAATTTTAGAGCTATATTTTGAGATTTGTCTATCGTATATAGTTTTTCATATAATTTGATAGCCACTTCATAATTTTGTATTACTTCCTGTGCTATTTCCGACTCATCTCCTTGTTGTTGGAATTTGCTGGCATAAAAAGTCAATTCTTCCGAAGTATCTAATTTTTTGATAAGCAAATCATACATAGCATACAAGTTTGTTTTTTGTATGCTGGAATCTTTTGTATTTTGTGCTTTTCGCAATTTATCTTCAAAAAACTCTACATAATCCGCTATTTCTTTGTTGTTGCTGGCTGCTAAAAATAGTTCTAAGGCTATTTTTTCGCCATTTCGCACTTGTATTTCTGCCATTCCTATTCTTGCACGACTTAGTAATTTGCTACTTGTGTCGTCTTTTTCTCCTTTGTTTTGTTCCAACATAGTTAAGCCTTTTTGGAACAATTTTTTTGCAAATGCTAATTTAATGCTTTCTTTTAGCTTTTCATTACTTTCATAATCCTCTGTGTAATATTCGGCGGCATCGATGAGTTCTTTTGCGTTATTTTGTTGCAAAAATTCCTCAAATTCAATATTTACGCCTGCCTTTGCCAACTCTGCCAAGCTAAAATTAGCTACTCTATCCGCAGACAAAAACTCTGTCCAATCGGCATACCAAAGTTTTGCCTCGTTGTTTGCTACAGTCAAAACCATTTTGTCATCTGGCGAAAAACAAGCAGATTTTACAGGATATTCGTGTGTATATACTTGACTTTCATACATCAAGCTCTTGTTGTTGTGCAAAAAGATGCGTTTTTCATTGTCTATAGTATTATCGGTATCATATTTTTCGTACAGACGTGCAGTTCCATCTTGGGAGGAAGTTAAGATACGATTACCATTATTAGAAAAGCAAACCGAGTTAATAGGTCTGGTATGTGCCTTAAATACTTGTACATCTTTGCTTGCAATGTCCCATAATCTTACGGTATTATCTGGACTTCCACTCAAAATCTGTTTGCCATCAGGCGAAACTGCAATACAATTTACCTGCGAATTATGCCCTTTCCATTCTTTCAACACAATACCTTGCTTTGTAATTTGCCTAATTACCTTATCTGTTCCACCTAAGATTAAAGTTTCGCCATCAGGCATAAAAGCCATACAATTTGCCCACCCATCATTATTTAATTTGATAGTTTGGACTAATGTACCATCAATACTCCAAATTCGAATAGTACGAGCATAATTTGCTGCTACAATATATTTGCTATCTGGCGAAAAAATTACCGAAGACAAAGTATATTCTACAGACGGTGTTTCAAAACTTCGTATTTTATTGCCTTCGGCATCTGTTAGTAGAATTTTATTATGTAAATCCGAAAGTAATAACATTTTTTTATCAGCCGAAAACTGTATAGATTCTAAATCTTGTATAGAGGGGGTATTTTTGGTAATTTTGCCTGTTGAATCCCAAAAAGTTAGCCCTGTAGAACCATTAAAACTAATAACCGTATTTTCTTTTTTAATGGCTTTAGCAATAAATTTATCTTTATTTGCAGGACTTTTATTAGTATTTGTGGGTAGAAAATAGGCTTCTTTGATAAATGTATTTGCTTCTTTGTAGGTAAGAATACCATTTCCACGCAAATCTATAATGGCTGCGGTATTGTCCAAACTCCCCGAAAATAAATAATAACCATCTGCCGAAAATTTTACTGCTGCTACTGCTCCCTCGTGGATTCTAAAAGTTTGGAGAACTTCGCCCTTATAATTCCAAAGTTTAATCGTTTTGTCGGTACTTGCCGTAGCAATCATTTTGCTGTCTGGTGAAAAAGCAATATCTTGGATAGTGCCTGCGTGTCCTCGTAGGGTTGCTATTTCTCTGCCTGTATTCGTATCCCAAATTTTTGCGAAATAATCCGAACTTCCTGTGGCTATTAAAGCCTCATCTGCGGATATATCTATTGCATAAATAGACCCATCATGTCCTTTTAATGTTTGTAATATTTTGCCTTTGTTATCCATAACTTTTGCAAGGCTATCAAAACCGCCACTAATAATATAACGTCCTGATTTGGAATATTTTGCTATCCATGTTCCGTTGGTATGCCCTTGTATAGCTCCTACTTTTTGCCCTATGTTGTTATAGATTTTGATACTATCTGCACGATTTTGTCCCAAACTATCAGAGGTACACACCAAAATTTTTGTACCATTTTGTAGGATATCGATATTGGTAACGGTGCTATTTTTGCCGACATTAATATTGCCAAAAATAATTCCTTCCGAATCCCAGAGTTTTAGTGTTCCATCAGCAGAGCCACTCACAAAATAATTTCCATTGGCAGAAAACTCTAAACTTGTTACAGCTTTTTCGTGAAGTTTTAAGCTATTGAGATGCTTGCCTTGCTTGTCCCACAAATCTATCGTATTATGTTCATTTGCGGTAGCAATAATTTTGTTATCAGGCGAAGCAGCTACAGCATATACCATTGCCTCTGTGTGTAAATTGATATAAAATGTATTATCACTCAAAATATCCCGAATGACATTTCGCACACTTGGAAATGGTTGTTTGATATAGGCTCTTTCTGCAATTCGCAGAGCTAAAGCAGGATTGATGCTTTGTACTTGGCGAGCCAAAGCTGCTAATTGATTGATTTCGGCAATTACTGCCTTTTCGTGTGCATCATTTCGCTGACGAAACGCATAAATAGAACTTGCTACGGCTGCTACTAAAGCTACCGCCGCCGCCGCCAATAAAAACCGTAAACGGCGAATAGTTTGTATTTTTTCAGTTTTTTCTTCAGCAATAGCGTGTTTACTTGCTTGGATATATTCTATTTGAAATTCTGTAGCTTGTGGAATTTTTTGATGCCCTTTGTTGTCTATTTCTTGTGCTTTTCTCAGCCATTCGTCTGCAAGTGCATATTCATTGCCTCGCAATAATAAATCCGAACTTTTATTATTTTCAAACCATGCGGCAGCTTTTTGTCCCCATTTATTATGTTGTTGCACATGTTCTCTATCCATTTCCAAAGCTCTTAATAGTTGCCCAAAAGCTATGTTAAAATCTTTTCGCAATTCTATCCATTGTACTTTTGCTAAAGCAGGGTGCAAAATAGGTACATTGGTATCTGTATTGCTTGGAATTGGCAAGGGTTCTACTAATACTGTAATAATACGTTTGCCTAATGTTACTGCATAATTTACTTCATCGGTGCAATAGATAGAATTTATGGAGGAAGGCGAAATCATAAACAAAAAGTTTTCCGAAATTTCGATGCCTTTCCGAATTTCCTCCGAAAAATCTACCCCTTCTACAATACTTTCTTGGTCAAACCACGTAGTTTTGCCATATAATTGTAATTCATTATTCAATTTTCGGGCAAAATCTCCATCATTTCGCGAATAAGAAATAAAAACTTCGGTAGCTAAATACCCTCTTTTGGCAATACTTTCGGCAATATATTCTTCGTGGTATAAATGTGGCTTATGATTTGGTCGTATTTTTCCAATACTCAACCAATCTTCTGCGGTCTGTAAATTATAGCCACGCAACAAAATACTTGCATTTTTATTTTGCCTTTTCCATTTCAACGCCTGTACCAACAATACTTTATGTTGATAATAATACATGGCATCTGTATTTAATTCTTGCAATAATGTATCTAAATCTGTTCGTAAATCGTTGTTAGTTTGGTTATCTGTAATATCTATATAGGTCAAATTTCTTATTTCTTCGGGAAAATCTGCTAAGGGAGTTTTTTCTACCAAAAGAGGAATAATTCGTTTGTTAAAATTATTGGCGTGTTGCAAACAATGCCTAAAAAAATCATTTTTGATAGTATAAGGCGTAATAAAAAAGATAAAATTATCTGTTTGTTCTATTCCTTCTTCTACGGTTTTGTTCCAATCTTGTCCTGTTTTTACGTCTGTTTGTGGTGTCCAGCAAGTAATATTATACTGAGCCAAAGTTCGTACAACTTGGTTTCGGAGTTCTTTTTCGGTTTGTGCGTGAGAAATAAAGGCATCACAAAGCAAATTTTCGGCATTTTTTCTACTTTCGCAAATAAATTCTGCGTGCAAATCTGAAGGACGACAAGGTGCTTGTATGAGTGGTGCTTTTGCTCTGCTATTGTCTGCTATATTATCATAAAACTCCTTCGTTAATAGCCATTTTTCTGCTCGTTTACGTTCTTCTCCTACCAATAAAAAATGCGTTTTGCGTTGTTCTTTGTCCCAACTTAATGCTTGTAATAGTAATTTGGTATGTTCTTTTACATATTTTTTTTCTATCTCACAAAGGCTTATCAAATCAGTATATGCTTTTTCAAAATCGTCAATAGATTTCCAATCTTTCAGGTCTTTGTCATATTCTGCTTGTTCACGTGCATAAATCCAATTTAATTTTTGGATAGTGGGGTGCATTTTTTCATAATCAGAATCTATATGTAAAATAGGAATTATGCGTTTGTTATATTTATTTGCTAATTCTACTTCTTTTAGGCAATAAGGCGAAGATACAGCATGTGGTGCTATAATATATACAAAATTATCTGCGTTGATAATACCATCATCTATTTGTTCTTGAAAATCTACCCCTAAAGGAATATCATTCTGGTCAAACCAAACATCATAACCTTGTGCTATGAGTTTGTCGTGTAATCTTGTAGCAAAATATTTGCTCTCTTTGCGACCATATGAAATAAAAATATCTGGCATAAAGGAATTTTAAGTTGTTTGATTTTGCAAAGTAGAAAAAAAATAAAGAAAATAAAATTTTATTACATTTCTTTTAGATTTTCCGCACCAAAATTATTTTAACCTATAGTAACATAGATACATAGAACAATATAAGTTAATGAAGGTACTATCAAGTAGAAAAACTGTGAAAATCTGCGTGTTCTGTGTTATCCGTGTGCAATATTTTAGCAGCAAGATGAATTTTAGTACATAAACCTTATATTAAAATTTTGATGCGGAAAAGCTATATTTTTTAGATTTTCCACATCAAATTTCTACATAACTTACATTACTTATCCATTTGGGGCAAAACTTTTTGCATATAACCTAACCAATGCTTCTGCACATCTTTCTCCGTCCATTGCTGCCGATGCAATACCACCTGCATAACCTGCACCTTCGCCACAAGGAAAAAGTCGTTTGATTTGCAAATGTTCGTAGGTTTCTTTATCCCTTGGCACACGCACAGGGGACGAAGTACGACTTTCAACACCAACAATTTGTGCTTCATTGGTCAAATATCCCTTCATCTTTTTGCCAAAATCTTTAAAACCTTCTCGCAAACGGTAGGCTATTTGTTTTGGCAAAACCTCGTCCATTGCCATCGAAGTCAAACCTGGTTGATAAGATGTTTCATTTAACAAGTTGGAAACTCGTTTATCTACAAAATCTACCATACGTTGTGCAGGTGCATGCTGTGTATTTCCTGCCATTTTGCAAGCCAACATTTCTACACTTTTTTGAAATTCTAAGCCTGCCAATACGCCAAATTTTTGGAATGGTGCTGTATCTTCCTCGTCAATAGATACTACAATACCCGAATTTGCAAAACGTGAATCTCTACGTGATGGCGACATTCCATTTACTACTACTTCGCCTGGTGCCGTTGCCGAAGGCACAATAAAGCCCCCTGGACACATACAAAACGAAAAAACTCCTTTTTCTCTACCTGCATACTTGATTTGACTTACCAACGAATAGGCAGACGCAGGCAAATATTTTCCACGTTCTTCGGTATGGTATTGTACTTTATCTATCAGGCGTTGTGGGTGTTCTATGCGAACTCCTAATGCAAAAGGTTTGGATTCTATAAGAATATTATTTTTGTGTAACAAATAAAAAATATCTCTTGCCGAATGTCCCGTTGCCAAAATTACCCCAATTCCTTCTATACTTGTGCCATTTTGTAGCTTTACGCCTTTCATTTCCCCATTTTTGAGGATAAAATCAACAACTTTGCTATGAAAATGAACTTCCCCGCCTGCCTCAATAATACTTTTTCTTAGTTCTGTTACAATGGTTGGCAATTTATTGGTGCCTATATGTGGGTGTGCATCTACCAAAATGTCTGTACTTGCCCCATTGGCGACAAAAATTTCCAAAATTCGCCGAAAATCTCCCCGTTTGGTTGCTCTTGTGTATAGTTTTCCGTCTGAATAAGTACCTGCACCACCTTCGC
>JBIKRY010000269.1:0-6642 GCA_044348925.1 Bernardetiaceae bacterium | reverse complement strand
GCAACCGTATATTCGCCTTTAGGCGAATGAGTGAGGTAAATTGAAAGAAAAATAGTAATTATTTCTCAAAATTTGTGAATTTATAACCAAGTTCATTTTTATCCTTACATTTCATTCGCCTAAAGGCAAATATACGGTATCCGTAGTTCACGTTATTTTACGAAGTAATTTGTGTATGTAGCACAAAGGTCATAGGCAGTTTTCCTATAAAACAACTACGAACTTTGTTTTTATTTATCAATTTTATTCGCCTAAAGGCGAATATACGGATACGCACCACATTAGATAGTTACTACTGCTACTGTTAATCTACTTATACAAATTAAATTATTTTTTTCGTCTGTTATTTTAATTTCCCAAACTTGTGTACTTCGTCCAATATGCAAAGCTGTAGTTTTGCCATAGACAAAACCTCCCTGCACACTTTTCAAATGATTGGCATTAATATCTAATCCTACACAATATTGTTTGCTATTATCTACTACCAAATTAGCAGCTATACTTCCCAAAGTTTCGGCTAATACCACCGATGCCCCACCATGTAACAAGCCAAAAGGTTGTTTGGTACGGTTATCAACAGGCATTTTGGCACAAAGATAATCTGCACCAACCTCTGTAAATTCAATGCCTATATGATTTGTCATATTGCCAACTGCATTGGCATTCAGTGATTCGGGTGTTGCAATATTTTTGAAAATACTCATAAATATATTTAAATTAGAAAAATAAGTAATTAATATAATTTTCGTAGAATATACTGCACCTTTAGGGTGCAAGGTTTTTGATAAATTTGCAAAGTAAACTTGGTAAAATTTCTAATAGTAGTAGTATTTTGTAGGTATTCGTGCAATGTTGCAACGACCTTGCACCCTAAAGGCTGTGGTACAAATCACTTAGATTCATTCCAATAACTGTCTAATTTTAGTTTGGTATTCCTCATATAATTCCAAATTTCCGTGCATACCATCTACAATCGTAACAAATTCATCTTGTTTTTTCAATAGGGGTTTTAGTTGCAAACCCGATTCATAAGGTACTACTTCGTCTTCTGTACCATGAAAAATAGTAATAGGGCATTGCACCTGCACAAGGTGTAAATCTGTGCGAAGAGGATATTGTAAAATTATTTCTGTTGGCAACCAATTTGCATACCGATTACTCATCTCCAACATACTAAAATACGGGGTTTCCAAAATCAAATGTTTTGCGGGATTGGTAGCTGCTATTTTGGTTGCCACTCCTGTACCTAAAGACCTGCCATATAAAATAATTTTGCTTGGTTCATAGTGTTGTTTTGCAAAATCATAAATCATTTGTGCATCAGAAAACAAGGTACTTTCGGACAAAGTGCCTGTACTCTTGCCAAAACTTCTATAATCATACACCAAAATATCGTAACCATTTGGAATAAGTCTTTCTGCTATTTGTCCCCAACGGTCTATATTATCTGCATTGCCATGACAATACACAATAATACCTTTTGGATTATTGGCTTTTAACCAAACCATATTAATCTTTACATTATCCTTTGTAATCAGATTATGTTCTGTAAAATTTACCTTAAAAGGATATTGATAATTTTCAGGAGTTTTGACAGGGTGAAATATTATTTTGTCTTGCAAAAAATAATATGCTCCACAAATTGCACCATATACCAAAAAACCTGTTGGAAACAAATAAAATAGTTTTCTCATTGCTCAATTATTTACGATATAAAACCATTACAGGATTAAAATCTTCGTTGTCTGCCAACATTTGTTTATAGCTAATTTTTTCGCCATTTTCCACTGCACGTACAAATACTAATTGCATAGCTGATGCCCCGTCTTCGGTACTTAAGGCGTATGTCATTGTATATTTGCCACCGTCTTCGGTTGGTATAGTAAAATGTAAAAGGCTGGTATTTGTACCTTTTAGGTTTTCTGTGGTAATTTTCCAAGTGCCTTCAGTAATTTCGCCACTGTTGTAGGTATCTACAAAATCTCCTGTGCTTTTAAAATCTGTAGTAACTTCTGTCCCATCTGTATTTTCCCATGCCCAAGTTCCATTACTTAACATTTCATTATAATTTATTGCATAACTTTTGTCGGTTTTATCCACTTCGCTAAACAAATCTATGCTATTGTGTTCGTCTAATTCAAAGAAAAATGTACCTTTTTCGAGGTCATAATAAATATCTTTGTCAGATTTTCTAAAAGTTATTGTTGCATTATTTTGTGTAATGCTGGTAGTTTGTTTGGCATCTACTTGCATTTTTTGTAGTTTATCGGCACGCCATTCGGCATCAGGTGCATTATTATCTACATAAAAAACAATATTTTTGGTAGTGTTATTTACAATTTTTATTGCACCATCAGCTACAGGTGGTGTAATTATTTTATTTTGGTCTTCGGTTTCTACTATTTCTTCAATAGTTTTTGGTAATTGATAAGCTATTGGAGTTTGTGAATTAATGCCTTGCTGTGCCAATTCTCGTTTATCTTGGTCGGGCATACGGTTAAACATTTGAATAGTACGGTCTTTTGCTTTCTCAAAAATTGCTTCCCAACCACCTTCAGGGTTTTTTAGTAATCCTTCTTTGACAAAATAATGGGTAAAAAATCCGCCCAAATCATCTGTAGAAAACGCATATTCTCCTTTGCTGGAGGCTGCAATATCCAATAAACCTTCGTATTGGTAAAAAAGTTTTCGATAAGCCTCATCAAATTCGCCATTTGCCGACTTAGAAGTTCTGCTTAGGCTACGTGATGCCACAAAACCATCAATATCATTGCTACAAGCATCTGTAATGGCTATGCGTAGTCGTCCTTGTTTTTGTTGTAATAAGGCTGTTAAATCTTTTCGGAAGAAAAATTTATCGTCATGCGTATTGATAAAAGTTTCGCCATTTTCCATACCACCGTGTCCCGAAAAATAAAAAAGTAGCATATCATTAGGAGAACTTTGCAAACTTGTCAAGGTTTTTTTTATATTTGCCAACGTAGCTTTGTCGCCACGAATAAGAGTTTTTTGTACTTTTACAATATTTCGTTTTTCCAATACATCGAGCCATTGCGTCATGTTGGTCAAATCTACACGAATACTTTGCGAAATTGGGTCATTGGCACGTGCATCTACCATCACCAAAACGGCGTGCAAAGTGCCACCTGATGCAGGATTTTCCAAACCTCTCAAGCCTGTATTACTGTTATTTTCGTTTTGTTCTTGTGTTTTTGTATCACAAGCCACCAAACAAAATAAAAGAAACACAAAATAAAATAGCAAATTTATTTTTTTCATATTGTTATTGGTAAAATAGAAATTTTATATGCTCCACATTTTTTAATTTATTTTCGTTTCTTTTTGGACGAAGACGGTTTAAAATTTTTCTTGTTAGCTTCTATTTCTGCGTCTTTCAACAATTTTTTCCAATTACTGTCGTGGTCATCAGAAAAATCTATAGTTTCTGTATAATCTTTGTCTGCAATTTCTAACACGGTAATAGGTTTTTCCAAATATTTTTCAATTTCTTTTAACAAAGGTTTTTCTTCCTCACTACAAAACGACACAGCAAAACCTTTCTGCACTCCTCGTCCTGTTCGTCCTATTCTATGCACATAATTTTCGCTAAGTTCAGGCAAATCATAATTTACTACATAATCCACATTCGGAATATCAATTCCTCTGGCACTCAAATCTGTAGCTATCAACATTTTTACACTGCCATCTCTAAAACTGTTCATCGCTGTCAATCTGTCTTCTTGTTCTTTGCCACCATGCATCGTGAGGGTTTCTATTTGCACCCTTGCCATTGCTGCTGCCACTCTTTCGGCACGTACCTTTGTACGCACAAACACTAATATTTTGCTATTTGGTTGTTCTTTTACGATTCTTTCCAAAAAAGCACGTTTGTCGTCTGGTTCAATAAAAGCAACCGAATGGGTAATATTTTTGGAAACTCTATCTTTTGGCGAAATTTGAATACGAATTGGATTTCGAACAATAGAATAGGCTAAATCTTTGATATGGGTGTCGATAGTTGCCGAAAAAAACAAAGTTTGGTGTATTTTTGGCAAAAATTTTATAACATCTTGAATATCTTTGTAAAATCCCAAATCTAACATTTGGTCTGCTTCATCTAAAATTAAAATCTCTACTTTAGTTAGTTTTATGTATTTTTGGCTTACCAAATCAAACATTCTACCTGGGGTTGCTATCAATACATCTATTCCACGTTCCAAATTTGCTATTTGTGCGGCTTGTTCTACGCCTCCATGTAGGCACAGAATATTGAGTTTGGTATATTGTGCCAAACTTTCAAAAACTCCTGCTATTTGGATAGCTAATTCTCTGGTTGGCAACATTACCAAACATTTGATTTCGCCTGCTTCTTTTTCTTTGATGCGTTGTTGCAATAATTGGATAACAGGAATGGCAAATGCAGCCGTTTTGCCTGTGCCTGTTTGTGCAATAGCAAGCACATCTTCGCCCCGCAAAATGGGAGGAATAGACTTAAATTGTATATCTGTAGGACGTTTAAAACCTAATTCGGCTAAACTTTGCTTAATATTGTCGGCAATACGATAATCTTCAAATTTCATAATGTATCTAAATTTTCACTAAAATTGTCCAAAAAATTTTAAGTAATGCAAGTTGCATAGCAAGGGTTATATATTACACAAGTAAATCTATGTAAGTATTGCTATTATTATTAGGTTTTCTGTATCAAGATTTTTATTTACCACCTAATAACATAGACCACATAAAAAATTATTTTTTATCTATTTTTTAGTAAAAATTAGTAAAAAATCTGCGTTATTCTGTGTGTTCTGTGTCCGTGTTCCATCATTTAGCAAACAAATACATTGAATTACATAAAAATTACTTGTTAATTTTTATGTGGAAAACCTATATGTATTATGATGCAACTTAGAAGAAATAAAAATAAATCCTATATTTGCAAGTGCGTAAATAATTACTATATTTTCCCACTTTTTACAAACTTGAAACAGCAAAATAGGCACTAATTATAAAATCAACTAATAATCCAGCTTTTGTTTTTTTTGTTTATACCTTTAACCTATTTATTTCCATGTAATTATTTTTCAGCTATGAGCTACAAACGTACAATATTACAAATTATTTGGCAAAAAAATAAATATCCTATAGCTTTTGTATATACACTCAATATAATCGAGGAAACTTTTTATCTTCTTATTCCATCATCTGTTGGGCTTTTGATAGATACTTTTATTTATGATAAGGGTTTTGGCATTTGGGCATTTGCCATTAGTTATATTGGCTGGCAAGGCGTTGCAGTATATCGCAAGATACAAGACACCAAAATCTTTACCGATTTATTTACACAATTTAGCTTAGAAATTATTGAAAATCATAAACATTACAACATTGGCACAGCAAAGACCACAGCAAGAGTGGAGTTAATGACTGAAGTAGTAGATTTTTTTGAAACAGATTTGCCCTTTATGGTCAATAGCATTATTTCTATAGTTGGGGCTTGTATTTTACTTTATTTTTATAATGTAAAACTATTGGTGGTTTCTTTGGTTATTTTTTTCCCATCTTTGCTGATAAATTATTTTTATTCCAAAAAAATATTAGCCGTAACCAAAAAAATAAATGACCAATACGAAAACCAAGTAGATATTATAGAAAGTGAGGATAAAGACAAACAGCAACTCTATTTTACAGAATTAAGAAAACTAAATATAGAAAAATCAACTTTAGAAGCATATAATTTTGGCTTGCTCGAAATATTTGTTTTTATAATGATTATTACTTGCATTTATATTATTTGTAAAACAGAAAATTTGAATTATGGAGATATTATTGCCTCCTACGGCATTATTTTACGCTTTGCATACGGATTTGATTTTATTCCACATGCTACTACCAAACTTGCAACTATCAAAGATATTGCAAGCCGCGTAAGTGAAACTTTTGAGAAAAAATATGCCCAAAAGTAAGGTAAATAGTATAACAATAAGATTTTTAATTTTTAACTTTAAAACGGATTTTGTGATGAATACGCAACTCCAAGTAACTTTAACCCCCGAAATAGCCTTCGATGCAGATAATTTTCGCAAATTTATCTTACAAAAACAAGGCTTAACAGAGTCGCCAGAGATTATTATTCGGCAGACTCGCCGTTCTATTGATGCACGTAGCAAACAAGTAAAAGTGCATTTGGAGGCAGAAATTTTTGTTCATGAATTGCCAACACCGCTAATTACCTACAAAAAAGAATATGCAAATGTAAGTAATCAAGCACAAGCAATTATTATAGGTGCAGGGCCTGCGGGAATGTTTGCAGCTTTACGTCTAATAGAATTAGGAATTAAACCTATTTTATTGGAAAGAGGTGGCGATGTACGAGAAAGACGGCGAGATTTGGCTGCTATCAACAAAGATGAAGTAGTAAATCCAGAGTCTAATTATTGTTTTGGCGAAGGTGGTGCAGGTACTTATTCAGACGGAAAACTATACACAAGAGCAACCAAACGGGGAGATTTTCGGCGAATTTTGGAAATTTTTGTCGCCAATGGGGCAAGTACAGACATTTTGGTAGATGCACACCCACATATAGGCACCAATAAATTGCCAACCATTGTAACAGAACTAAGAAAAAGTATTATTGAGGCA
>JBIKRY010000035.1:0-22016 GCA_044348925.1 Bernardetiaceae bacterium | reverse complement strand
CCTTACTTTATAGCAGAACTATATTCTTTTTCAAAGGATTTGAAAAATTTTGCACAACTCTACCAAAAGTTGACAAATGTCCATATGGTAAAATTGGAATAAAATTGCCAAAGTGGGAATTGCTGGTTAAATATACCTTTACTTGCTTATTTTGTTTATAAGAATGACAAAATATTTTTTTTACCTATCACTAATTATTTTAAAAGTGCATACAAATACTATAGAAGCCATAGTTATTGGAGGCTCGGCAGGCAGCATCAAAGTTGTAAAACAAATACTTAGTGATTTGAATTTTGTGCCAACTATTCCCATTATTATAGGTTTACATAGATTGCAGACTGATGTAAGTTCTGGTTTGCGAGATGTTATTCAATATTCGAGTCCTTTGCCTATTATAGAGCCTAAAAATGGCGAAAAAATAAAGGCGGGCGTAATTTACTTAGCACCTGTAAATGTCCATCTTTTGGTAAACGAAAATAAAGAGTTTGAATTATCTTCGAGTCCTTTGGTACATTATTCCCGACCTTCTATAGATATATTGTTTTTGTCGGTTGCTGATGTCTATAAACAGAAATGTATGGGAATTCTCCTTACAGGTGCCAATAAAGATGGTGCATACGGTATGAAAGTTATTAAAGATAATGGCGGATTAACTGTTGTGCAAGAACCTTTAGATTGTGTAATTGCCACGATGCCCAATGCTGCTATGCAATTAACAAGCATAGACCACGTATTATACAGCAACGAAATAGGTGGTTTTTTGACAAAAAACAAGTCTATGTTACGTTGAGGAATATTTGGAAATAGATATAAAAAAAATTAATGGTTTTATAGAAAAATGCCATCTTTTTTTGAAAGATAAATTTGCTATGCAATTTAAGTAATAAGACAAAATAAAGTATATTTGCCTTTAGGCGAATATGTTGATTAGCAGACACTTGTGCAAAATTAAACATCACCTTATTTTTGTTACATTGCTTACATTCGTTAAAACTAAGAATAAACGAATATATTTTTTTACAATTTATTGCATTTTATTAGAAACTTTATGATTATTGTAGAACTTATTGGTGGACTGGGCAACCAAATGTTTCAATATGCAGCAGGCAGGAGTTTAGCCCTGAAATACCAAGTTCCCCTAAAATTAGATACCAAATACTTGTTAGACCGTAGTAATTCAAGCAAAGATTTTGTTTTTCGTAACTATGATTTAGGAATTTGGAATATTGACGAAGAGTTTGTAACTGAAGAAGAAATGCTTGAAGTTACAGGGCAAAGTCGCATACCATTATCTTTTATCCAAAAAATACATTTGCGAATTAAAAAAGCTACTATAGATTATAGCCAACAATCTTATAAAGAAACACATTTTGAGTTTGATGAAAATTTTTATCACAAAACTCCCCCGTTATACTTGCAAGGTTATTGGCAGAGTGAAAAATATTTTGCCTCCATTGCTGATACCATTCGCAAAGACTTTACATTTAAAAATTTTCCTTTGCAAGCCAACGACCCATTAATGGCAGAAATACGCACTCAAGAAAGTGTTTGTCTCAATGTAAGACGTGGGGACTTTGTTAGTATTCCCAAAACAAGCCAATATTCGGGCTTTGTAGGCTTGGAATATTTGCATAAAGGAGCAGAATATATTGCCAAAAAAATAGAAAAACCACATTTTTTTATTTTTTCTGACGAAATAGAATGGTGTAAAAAATATATACATCTTGATTTTCCTTGCACCTTTGTATCTAATGACAAGCCACTTGCTACTTTTCAAGAAGATTTTGCCTATATGCAAAATTGCAAGCATTTTATTATTTCTAATAGCAGTTTTGCATGGTGGGCAGCATGGTTAGCCACTTATTCCAATAAAATTATTATTACCCCAAATCAATGGTTTGCCAACAAAACCCTGAATACCAAAGACCTCATTCCGCCTACGTGGATAAAAATTTGAAAAAATAGATACGATTTCCTTTACGTAGTTAGAATGAAATAAATTAGACTTTTAAAATTTAGAAATAATGATAAAATTATTTCTAAATTTTAAAACCTACTTATTTTTTGTGTTTTTTGTATGTAAAGAATTTTGCCAACGTGGATTTTGCTTAATTTTTTCACTTTTTTCGATGGCATTCCAACAAATTGCCGTAATACTCACGCCAATAATTGCCCCAACATAAATATCTACAAAAAAATGTTGCACCAAATATGGTCTTGTCAAACTGACAAGCAAAGCAAGAAAAAATAGTAAAATTCCTATTTTTTTATTTTGTATAACCAATGCAAGTAAGAAAAAAGCCATAAAAGCAGTAGTAGAATGCCCAGAAGGAAAACTGAAATTATGATGCACTTGTACGCCATCGACCAAGTGTAAACCTGCATTTTCACCCAAATATTTTAAAGGTCTGCTACTATCCGAAAACACGATTTTTTTCAGAAATTGCACCACAGCAGCACTTATTGCAAAAGATAATAAACCAGCAAAAAAATAGTCATACCGCACCCAAAGTAGAGATACCACCAGCAAAGCTACAAACAAACCATCTCCCAAATCTGTCAAATATTTCATACAGACATCAGTAATAGGATTGTGTAAATGATTGAGAAAAAATATTTCATCTCCTTTTTTCAAAAACAATAATAGCACAAAACCAATACAGAGATAGGCAAAAAAAGGGTATAGAAACCACTTATTTTCGCGAAGGATATTTTTCATAGCTATAAATTAGTAGTAAAAAGAATATTTTAGTAATTTTGGCACAAATTTAGACTTTTTTACCACAAACATACTAAAAAATATGAAACTCCATTTAGATAATTTTTTGCCTAATTTTTTGCTTTCTTTTTCATATACATTTGCTTTATTGCTATTTACTTTTGCCAATGTTTTTGCACAAGATGTGCATTTGACACAGTTTTATCATGCGACAACGTATATAAATCCTGCTTTTGCTGGCACAACACCAAATTATAGAGTTACAGCTTTGTATCGTAACCAATGGGCAGGGATTCCTGATTATCAAGTTGGTTTGGCATCTTTTGATTATAATTTGCAAGATGCTAATAGTGGTATTGGAGTTTTGGCAATGTTTGAGAAAAATGGTTCTACAGGCTATTCCAATACCAATATTAGTGGACAATATAGTTTTAAAAGCCGTTTAGGAGATAATTTATTACTTAATTTGGGAGTGCAAGCCTCTTTTATTTCCCGTAGTTTAGATTTTTCCCGTTTAAAATTTGAAGACCAAATTCGTTTGGGCATTGCTGGGGTAAGTGCCGAAAAATTGCCTTCAGATACCAAAAATGCTTTTGATGTTTCGGGAGGTGCATTGTTATATAGCGAAAAAATTTGGTTTGGTATTGCAGCACACCACTTAACTCGTCCTTCTATGTCTATTTTGGGCAGTGAAGACAAGTTACCTATGCGGTTGTCGGCACATATTGGCGGAAAATTTATTTTAGATGACGACAGATATGCTAATTTGGTGCTGATGCCTGCCATGATGTACACCACACAAGCCCCTGCTCAACAGATGATGCTTGGCACAAATCTTTTGGTTAAACCCTTAATTTTTGGTGCTTGGTATCGTGGATTTCCGCTAATGACTACTACAGCAGGTACTGTGCAACAAGATGCAATAGCTTTGTTTGCAGGGTTTACTCACGATGGCTGGACTGTAGGTTATAGTTATGATTTTACTATTTCGGGATTGACAGGTGCAGGTGGTTCACACGAAATTACTTTGAGTTTTGCACCATTGCAAGAAAAAGTGCGCAGAGGTACAAGTCATATTCCTTGCCCAATTACATTTTAAGCAATAAACGTAACTTGCATAGTAGTACGAAACTCCTGTTCCGTACTACTAATACTTGGTAAAATTCAATGACTAATTTTGGAATGTAATTTTTAGGATAATATTGTTTTACTCTACCGTTACAGATTTTGCTAAATTTCTTGGTTGGTCTACATTACAGCCACGCATCACAGCAATATGGTATGCCAATAATTGCAAAGGAATTACTGATAACAGAGGCATTAATAGCTCGTGAGTATGAGGAATTTCGATAACATAATCTACCATTTTAGGCAATAAAGTATCTCCTTTGGTAACAATGGCAATTACCTTTCCTTTTCGAGCTTTTACTTCTTGAATATTAGATACTACTTTGTCGTAAGAACTATCTCTGGTTGCGATAAAAACTACAGGCATTTCTTCGTCAATCAAGGCAATAGGGCCATGTTTCATTTCGGCAGCAGGGTATCCTTCGGCATGAATATAGGAAATTTCTTTCAATTTTAAAGCACCTTCTAAAGCAACAGGAAAATTAAATCCACGTCCTAAATACAAGAAATTTTTTGCATCTTTATATACCGTTGCTAACTTTTTGATGGTTTTATTGAGTTTCAAAAGTTCACTAATTTTAGCAGGAATTGCATCTAATTGTTGTATCAAATCTGTGTATTGTTCTTCGGTAACTGTGCCTCTTTTGCGTGCAATCATCAATGCCATCAGAGATAATACCGTAATTTGTGCAGTAAATGCTTTGGTACTTGCTACCCCAATTTCGGGGCCTGCGTGTGTGTATGCACCTTCATGCGTGGCACGTGCAATAGACGAGCCTACCACATTACAAATTCCAAAAATAATTGCCCCTTTGCTTTTTGCCAATTCGATGGCTGCCAAAGTATCGGCAGTTTCACCAGATTGCGAAATGGCAAGTACAATTTCATTTTTTTGAATAATTGGGTTGCGGTATCTAAATTCGGAGGCATATTCGACCTCGACAGGAATCCTTGTCAATTCTTCTATGATATATTCTGCCACCAAACCTGCGTGCCAAGATGTACCACAAGCCACAATAATAATGCGTTTGGCATGGAGTAGTTGGTCTAAATATTTTTGAATGCCACCCAAAACTACATGATTTTGCGAAGCTATTAACCTTCCTCGCATACTATCCCGCACCGAATTTGCTTGTTCAAAAATTTCTTTGAGCATAAAATGTTCGTAGCCATTTTTCTCAATAGATTCTAATTCCATATCTATTTGCTGGATATAGGGAGTCATGGGCATATCCTCCATATTGCGAATGGTTAGACTACCTTTTCGCATCACTGCTATTTCAAGGTCATTCAAATATACTACTTGATTGGTGTATTCTATGATTGGAGTGGCATCTGATGCCAATAGAAACTCTTGTCCATTTTTTGCAATACCAATTACTAAAGGGCTACCTTTGCGGGCTGCTATTAGTTGGTCTGGTTTATCTTGCGACATTACGACAATAGCATACGCACCTACTACTTGTGTGAGGGCTAATCGTACTGCTTCTTCGAGTTCACATTGACTTTCTTTTTGTATATGTTCTATAAAATGAATCAACACTTCAGAGTCTGTTTCACTTTGAAAATTATGTCCTTTGTTGATTAAATCTTGTTTTAGCACTGCATAATTCTCGATAATTCCGTTATGTATTAGTGCTATTTTGGAATCGGAAGAAAAATGAGGGTGTGCATTTATGTCATTTGGCTCTCCATGCGTTGCCCATCTGGTATGTCCCATACCTACATTTGCGTGGAGGTCTTTGTCTTTCAATTCGTTTTCCAACTCTTGCACTTTGCCTTTTTTCTTATACACATGCAAACTGCCATTCATCAACGCAACTCCAGCACTGTCATAACCTCTATATTCGAGTCTTTTCAAACCTTTAATCACAACGGGACAAGCCTCTGCATCTCCCAAATAAGCAACGATTCCACACATAAATTTGATAGTTTTTGTTTTTAGCTTTAAGAATAAAAAACATCATTCATTTTTTAGGATTCCAATAAAAATGAAAGTTGGTTTACTAACACAAATTTACAAAAAAATATAAAATATAAAAAATATTTCATTGACCTTTTGCAAATATTGCTATACTGTTTTGCGTTAAATATAGCCAATAGGGTAAAGTTTGTAATAATTTAATAATTAAAATATTATAATTTTAAACAGAATGTAGGATATTTTTTGCTATCAGATGCAGCAATATTCTATCATAATTATATATAAGTTAGTTTTAAAGTAAAAAATCTTACTAAATGTGGTTTATTTGTCTTAGTATTATACCCATATTCGTCTAAAGGCGAATATATGGAGGTTGCTACATAATCTACTTTACTTATTATTTGTAGAGTTTCGTTTAAGAAAGGCATTAATCTTGTTGAAAGTTCCATTTTTTCAATTAATTTTCTAAAGAATGTAAGTGCTGTAGCAACTCTATCAAATGCTTGGGTTAGGTATTATTCTCTTTTGTCTTATTTTTTCAATTTTTTTAGTAAGCAATTCATTTAAAACAATGGAGAATATTATAGTCAATAGTGTTAAAACTAAACCCTTTCCTCCAATCATAGGGAGTTTTATAGAAGTGATAACAACCTTAACCAAATTATGGGATATATAAATAGGATAAGACAACTCTCCAATATATGAATCTATTTTTGATGTTTTTGTATAAATAAAAATGAAAGGTAAGGAAATAAAAAATGTGATTAAGTACAAATAACTTTTAGCCTCCATAGGTAAAAAACTATATCCTAAAGTAAAAGCTAAAATTGCAACCCAAATTAACTTATTAAAAGTATTGTTTACTTCTAAGGTTTGCAATTTTTTGTATATCCAATAAGAAATAGTTCCTAATAGAAAAAAAACTAATTCAGTAGGAAAAAATCGGTATGTCCATGGGTCATTTTTCAAACCAAAATGAAAGTACAATACTGCTCTTAAAATGAAAGAAAGTAGGATTAAAAGAATAATAATTTTAGGTTTTCTTTTTACAAGAAATGGTGCAATTAGATAAAAGGTTATTTCTACGCCAACAGTCCATGCTTGTTCTATAAACAAAAATGTGTATAGTTGTGGCGTTGTCTGCCTGAAATTTGAGGTAAAAAATAAATTTCCTGTGCTTGTATCTAAGCCTAAAAACATAATAGTATCTTGTAGGAAAAGAAATAAATTAGTAAATAATAAAAGAATAAAACTGCCAAAACTCATTTTTTCAAAGTTTACATAATAAGGTTCAAAGTTCCCCAAATAATTTCCTTTGGAATAAAACGAAATAGCAACAGAGTATAAAATGGTTAGTAATAAAATAGTCCAATAGATAGGATATAATCGTAATAACCGATTGGATATAAAAAGTTTATATGAATTATTTACGCCTATATATTTTTCATTAAGAATTAATGACATATAAAAGCCTGAAATTATATAGAAAGCCTGTACTGCAATCTGTCCACCAACTAAACTAAATCCAAAAATAGAACTTGAGTGTGCAAGTACAACTGATATTGCTAAAAGAATTCTTAAGATACCCATCTGTGTTTTTTATTTTTATTGTTAAGGTAAAATGTTTGGTGGAGTTTTAAAACACAAAGTTACATAAAGTATTTCGCCAATATTCTTTATATCTGCAAATTGCATTTCGCCTTTGATTAATTTCTTGGCACAAAGATACGAAAAAAACAAAAAGCAAGTCATCTTTTGACTTGCTTTTAGCAAAAACTTAGGCTTGCTTTTGTTTTCAAAAACTGCCACCTGAGTTTTAGAAACTTCGGCGTTTTACTCGGCAAACACTGTTTTTTATTTCTCGTTTTCTATTTCTCCTCCTGCCCGTAATATTTCGATTTGTTCAAAACTTAGTCCTGTATAATTGCTGATACCTTCATTTTCAAATTTATCTTGAATAAGTTTTTTAGCAAAATTCACACTTTGTTTCAAGGCTCCCTTTCTTTCGGCAGTTTCCAACACATCTCTTTCTATCCATCTACTTTCTTTAAATCTTTGGTATTCCTTTCGGTCTTCCTCCGATAATTTATCTATTTGTAATTTTTCAGAGGCTTCCTTTAAGCCTTTGGCAGTATAATTTTGGGGAACTTCGCTATTTTTAAGAAAATAAATCCACTCGTCAAGTGTATCTTTTGCATTGTCATTAAAATTATTTACTTTCAAAATATAGTATTTTGGAAAAATATCTGCTACTTCTTTAATACCAAATTTACCTTTCTGCCAAGCATTAGGTTTCAAAGTATCTTTCAAATGTTTACCTATAAATTTGCCTTCATATTCATAGACATAATCAGCCCCTTGCCCCAAACGAAAATACAAGATGCTAATAGAAATTGCTTTTTTTATAGAAACATATCCTTCACCTTCTTTGATATGCTCTGTAATCAATTTGGAAGTACCGTATAAAATTCGGTGAAAATAGTCCGTTTCCGCCTCGTTTTGAATTTCTATAAGCATCAATTCGCCACTATTACTACGAACTAACATATCTACCCGATTAAATTTATCATCTTGATGGGATTTATTGCTTTCACTTTCCAAAATCTCTTGAATTTTGACATCAAAACCCAAAAGTTCTGAAAGAAACCCCTCTAAAACATCAAAATTTGCTTTATCCCGTAATAATTTTTTTACTGCCCAGTCAAAACGAATTAGTTTGTTGCTCATATTTTTTGTTATTAAAAACCTTATCACAAAGATACGAAAAAAACAAAAAGCAAGTCCTATTTTGACTTGCTTTTATCAAAAACTTAGGCTTGCTTCTATTTTCAAAAACTGCCACCTGAGTTTTAGAAACTTCGGTGTTTTACTCGTCAAACACTGTTTTTACAATGGTGAATAACGGAAAAGTATTTATGAAAACGAAACTTGAAGGCACAAAAGCATAAATTTAGCACTTTTGCCCCAATACATATTCAAAAGTTCAATAAAGTACTTCTGCCCCGCTTTTGCCAAGTCCAAGTTATGTGCTGTTTTTTGTTTGTTAGAACAACGATGTTAAAATTTCGTTTTCTACCGATGTTATTCGTTTTTCACAAATCTTAAAATATTCAGTTTGCAATTCAAAACCTATAAATTTCCTTTTCAACTTCAAGCTCGCAACACCTGTACTTCCGCTTCCCATAAAAGGGTCGAGAATAGTTTGTCCTTCAAAACTTATCAATTTTACAAGATGTTGCATTAAGTCTATTGGTTTCAAAGTGGGGTGATTATTGTACTCATCTGCTTGTTGCCTTACTTTTGGAACAACAAAAAACTTATCATAACCATCTTCAAATTCATCTGTTCGTAAAATATTGGCACTTACCCTACCGTTTGGGTGTGGATTGTGTCCTACTTTTCCTTCGCCTTTTGCATACGGAATACGAGTTTGCTCTAAGTTTAAAGCACCTGTACCATATTTAATCATATTTTGGGCTACATTTAATCCTTTTTCTACGGGTTTTTGAACTAAAATAATAGGTTCATACGCAGGTTTTAAGCCTAATCCTGCACCTTTATATTGTTTTCCTAATTCTGACGCAGGTTCGTATTTGAGTTTGTCGTTTTCTGTATAGTAGTTTTCCGCACCACCTTTTTTGTAGCCTTGCACGTAATTATATTTTCCTGTTATGGTACTTTCTATTCCTAATTCTTTATCAATATCTAATGCAATATCTCTACTTTTAGGCATACCATTCAAATAAGCCCAAAACAAAACATCTTTTATAATAAAACCACTATCTTCTAAATCAACCATTAAACGGTGCATTAAACGAACAGATGAAAAAACTAAACCATAAGCACCACTTTTTAGTACTCTTAAACTATCCTCCCAAATTTCACGTTTTGGTAATGATTTATCCCATTCGTGATTTTGAAATGAAATGCCATAAGGTGGGTCTGTAACCAACGCATCAATACTATTTTCAGATAAAGGCAAAAGACCATAACAAGATTGGTTAAATATCTCGTATGGTTTTGATGTTGTCAAGTTCGACATAATCTATAAGAGTTTTACTATAATTTACAAGCAGTTTTAAAATATATTCTTTGGTTTTATCAGGTGGGCAAATAACAGAAAAACCAAAATCTTTGATTAATTTTTGTATGCTTACTGATTGTGTAGAACGACTGCCTTGTTTTCTATTAACAACTAAACGGTGCAAAAGTTCGCCAAGTGCTGCGTTTTGTCCATAAACCATAAATTGCAAATCACTTGCACCTTTCCAAACTGCAACAACCGTAAAAAGCCTATCATCACTAAAAGCAAGTGCTTTTTCTTCATTTGTATCATTCCAAGTACCACCCCAACTTTCACTCGAAACAGAGCATTGTTTTACTTCTAAAAAATGTTCTATTTTACTTTTTTTAGCATCAAAACCGTGTTTATCAAAATTCAATAGGTCAAAATCTAAATAATTGGCAATAATGGCATCACGAATAGCATTGATGCTCGTGTCTGTATCATATATTTCAAATTTTTCTTGAAATTTTGATAATTCTTCCAACGAAGCAATGCCAAAAGTTCTAAATTCAGAAGGCACTGTTTTATAGTTTCCTTTTTCAAAAATTGTCATATTTTTTGTTTGTCAAGTTGTTTTACAAAATAGCACATAACTCGTTAATATACTTACCTTACCTATATATTTCCCAAAAATAACACTAAATTATAAAAAAACAATAAAACATTAAAATAAACCACAATTAACTAATCAAACTCCATTTAGTTTTATTACTTTGTTTGCTTGTATTTTCTATATAATTTTTAAGAGGTTCATTTTCAGCTAATTGCAATTCATAATCTTTTTCCAAAATTTCGGCAGCACATTTTCGGGCTTCTTGCAAAATGGCTTGGTCTTTGGCAATATCCGAAATTTTGAGGTCAAGCACCCCACTTTGTTGTGTGCCTGTCATATCGCCAGGTCCTCGCAATTTCATATCCACATCAGCAATTTCAAAACCATTATTCGTTCTTACCATTGTTTCGAGGCGAATTCGGGCATCTTTACTCAATTTAAAATCAGTCATCAACACACAAAACGACTGTTCTGCACCACGCCCCACACGTCCACGAAGTTGGTGCAGTTGCGATAAACCAAACTTTTCGGCACTTTCTATAATCATTATCGAGGCATTTGGCACATTTACGCCCACTTCAATAACCGTTGTTGCCACCATAATTTGCGTTTCATTTTTGATAAACCGTTGCATCTCAAATTCCTTGTCCGCAGGTTTCATCTGCCCGTGTACAATCGAAATTTGGTATTCGGGAAATGCCCTTGCAACACTTTCGTAGCCGTCCATCAAATTTTTATAATCCAAAACCTCCGATTCCTCAATCAACGGATAAACAATATATGCCTGCCGACCTTCCTCTATCTGTCGGCGAATAGCACCAAAAACTTCGAGCCTTGCCGAGTCAAATTTATGCACCGTTTTAATAGGTTTTCGTCCTGCGGGCAATTCGTCAATCACCGAAACATCGAGGTCGCCATAAACTGTCATTGCCAAAGTTCGAGGAATAGGTGTGGCTGTCATCACCAAAATATGCGGAAAAGCAACAGGATTTTTTGCCCATAATTTGGCACGTTGAGCCACGCCAAAACGGTGCTGTTCGTCAATGACACACAAACCCAAATTCTTAAACTGCACAATATCTTCGAGCAATGCGTGAGTTCCAATCAAAATTTTGAGTTCTCCATTCAGTAAATTTTCGTGAATAATTCGCCTTTCTTTTACCTTACTCGAACCTGTTAATCTTGCTATATTAATGCCTAATTGGTCGGCAAAAATTTTCAAACCGTTGTAATGTTGCTCCGCCAAAATTTCGGTTGGTGCCATAATACAAGCCTGTGCATCATTGTCCAAAGCCATCAAACAACAAATAAAAGCCACCATCGTTTTGCCACTTCCTACATCTCCTTGCAACAAACGGTTCATTTGACTGCCCGATTTTACATCATCATAAATTTCTCGAATTACTCTTTTTTGGGCATTTGTGAGTTCAAAAGGCAAAAATTCTTTGTAAAACTTGGTAATTGTTGGAATATTTTTTAGAATAAGTCCGTTATGTTTGTCTTTTAGAATTTTTTGTTGGCGTAATAAATTGAGTTGAATAAAAAACAATTCCTCAAATTTTAGCCTTCTTTGTGCGTGAAACAAATGTTTTTCAGTTTTGGGAAAATGAATTTGTTGAATAGCAGTAGCTTTTCCGAGTAATTTATACCTTTCTAACAAATAGTTTGGCAAATTTTCTTGCAAATGTGGCAATGCCATTTGCAACAATTTTTTGATTAGCAAACCAATAGCTCTACTGTCTAAACCTCGTTTTTTCATTCTCTCTGTGCCACTATACATACCTGTAAAAGCTATTTCCTGTACTTTTTCGGCATTAAAAACTTCTATTTCTGGGTGTGCAATATTAAATTTTTTGCCATATAAAGTTGGTTTCCCAAAAATTACATATTCTAATCCAATACGCAATTTTTGACTTACAAACTCTATTCCCTTAAACCAAACCAATTCTATTTCGCCTGTTTCATCTCTAAAATAGGCATTCATACGCCGTTTTGTGCCTTCGCCTACAAATCCAATGGAGGTAATTTTGCCTTTGATTTGCACAAATTGGTTTTCTTCAGACAAATCGGCAATCGTATAAAAAGTAGTTCTATCTTCATATCGAAAAGGGAAATGCCCCAACAAATCACCAAAGGTAAAAATGCCAAGTTCTTTGCCAAGCATAGAGGCTCGGGCAGGCAAAAGTGCCGAAAATTGCGTAAGAGGCGTATCAAAAAATGACATATCGTAAAATGAATCTTGATTTTAGTAATAGCTATTTTTAATGCAAATTGCACTTTACATTAAAAAGGCAAATGTACTTAATTTGCAGGATAATTTTATTACTTTCAATATAGCTTTTTGATACTAAAATTTTATAAACATAGCAAAGCTATACTACCTGTTTGTGTGTGCTTGTTGGGTCTGATGCAGTTTTGCAAACTTTCTACGCTTTAAAACGTGGAGAGTTTGCAATTTTTTAGCAAAAACTATTCTCCAAAATATTCGACAAAATTGCGAGGAGTTTCATATAAAATAATGGAATGTAACTTTGCTTCGGTAATTTTTGCGACTTCAGGTGCGAGGATTTTCCAAAATTCTATTACCAAATTTTCGGAACTTGTGAGTTTGCCACGCATAAAATCTACATCAATATTTAGGTTTTTGTGGTCAACTTTTTTGATAATTTTTTCGCGAATAATATCGCCAAGTTTTTTCAAATCTACGACATATCCTGTATCTGTATTTACTTCGCCACGTACAGTTACTACAATCTCGAAGTTGTGTCCGTGCCAATTTTCATTGGCACAAGCCCCAAAAACTTCTTCATTTTTTTCTTTTGTCCAATTAGGGTTAAATAATTTGTGGGCTGCGTTAAAATGTTCTTTTCTACAAACTTGCACTATCATTTGGATTTTCTTTTAAGTGATACTTTATAAACCCAAATTTTATAAATTAGTTTTCAAATTGGTATATTTATACAAAATTGTACCGCAACCTTTAGGCTACGGTACAAAGAAACAGGATTTTTATAGTAGTATTTATTTTACTGCAAATTACTTAGCAATCTCTTGAATACAAGCAATTAATGCTTGAATATCCTCTTTTTGGGTATCATAAGAACACACAAAACGGATTAAACCTGTTTGTTTACTTGTATCTTCGGACAAAATATAGCAAAAGCCTTTTTGTTCCAAATATTTACAAATAGTTAAAGAAGTTTGTACAAATAATTGATTGGTTTGGCAAGGAAATGCGAGTTGCATAGTTGCTATTTTTTCTAATTCTGTAGCCAATAATTTTGTCATTTTATTTGCATTTTCGGCATTTCTTTTCCACAAATTATTGCTAAATAAAGCCGTAAATTGCACCGCCATATATCTATTTTTGGAATATAATTGTAGGGTATTTTTTTGCAAATATTCCACGCCATTGCTCAAATCAGGGTTAAAAATCAATACGGCTTCTGCCATCATAGCACCGTTTTTTGTACCTCCCAAAGATAAAATATCTACGCCAATTTCACTACTAATTGCAGCCAAATTACAGTTTAAATGTACCGCAGCATTATAAATTCTACAGCCATCTATATGCAAATACAAATCGTGTGCAAGACATACTTCTTTAATAGCTTTAAGTTCTTCGATACTGTAGGTAGTTCCGTATTCGGTAGGTTGTGTAATGGATACTACTTTTGCTTGTGGCGAATGTATGCCGTTGCTCCAAGCCAAATGTTCTTTGATTTGTTGGGCAGTAATTTTTCCATCTTGTGCAGTTAAGGTAATGAGTTTGCAACCGATAATACTTTCTGGTGCTGCGGTTTCGTTGTTGTGAATATGTGCCGAATTTGCACAAATAACAGCTTGATAGGCTCGCAAACAAGCCCTTAATGCCAGCACATTGGCACTTGTGCCATTAAAACAGTATAAAATTTTACATTTTCCAAATATATCTTCTATTGTTGTATTAGCTTGTATGGTATATTCATCTTGCATATATGCGGTAGCATGTCCTACATTGGCTGCAAAAATAGCCGACATTATTTCTAAATGCACTCCTGAATAGTTATCGGATTTGAAGGTTTTGTAAAGTTGATTTTGCATATTCTTAGTTGCTTTGTATGATTATATGGCTTATTCTTTTTTGGCTTTGCCAAACTTGTAAAACTAAAATCAAGCCATAGTCGTAATTTTTCTTTTTTTTTCTTTGCTTTTTTAGATTTTTTTGGACTTTTGGTAATTTATTGCTATATTTTTAGGACTGTTTTTAAATTTTTTGACATTTTAGCAAAATTTATCTTTTGTTGCAAGCACACAAAGGAATATTTGTATATCTTTGTATGCCAAATTTAATCTAAAAATTAGTTTATTTTAGTAAAAATCACTAATTTTATTATTGTTTGCATTACTACTTTTAAAATAACTTAACGTATTTAATCTTATGAAATTAGCAGTTATTGGTGCTACAGGCTTAGTTGGTGGCGAAATGCTAAAAGTTTTAGCAGAACACAATTTTCCAATTACCGAACTTATCCCCGTTGCTTCCTCCAAATCTGTTGGTACTTATGTTGCTTATCGTGGCAAAAATTACCCTGTTTTTAGTATGGAAGATGCCATTGCAGCCAAACCTCAAATAGCTATTTTTTCGGCAGGTGGTTCGGTTTCGTTGGAATATGCTCCAAAATTTGCAGCAGTTGGTACTACAGTGATTGATAATTCTTCCGCTTGGCGAATGGATAACAGCAAAAAATTAGTTGTTCCCGAAGTAAATGCCCACGAATTGACAGCAAACGACAAAATAATTGCCAATCCAAATTGTTCTACGATTCAAATGGTAATGGTGCTAAATCCATTACACAAAAAATATACCATCAAAAGAGTAGTAGTTTCTACCTATCAATCAGTTACAGGTACAGGCAAAAAAGCAGTAGACCAATTAATGGCAGAAAGAGCAGGTACTACCGCCACACAAGCCTATCCACACCGCATAGATTTGAATGTTTTGCCACATATTGATGTATTTTTGGAAAATGGCTATACCAAAGAAGAAATGAAAATGGTAAACGAAACCAAAAAAATTATGTCAGATAATTCTATTCAGGTTACAGCTACTACGGTGCGTATTCCTGTAATGGGTGGGCATTCGGAGGCAGTCAATATAGAATTTGCTAATGATTTTGATTTGGAAGAAGTACGTCAAATTTTGGAAAATACCGAAGGCGTAATCGTGCAAGATAACCCAAAACAGAACTTATATCCTATGCCAATTCATGCAAATGGTAAAGATGAAGTATTTGTAGGACGTATTCGCAGAGATGAATCACAAGCCAAAACCCTAAATTTGTGGATTGTAGCCGATAATCTTCGCAAAGGTGCAGCCACCAATGCGGTGCAAATAGCTACTTATTTAGTAAACCACAATTTATTACAAAATAATTAGTGCTAAGTTAGAATATGAGTGCCATTTTTAAACTTTCCAACAGTTTTACTGTGGGGCAAGAATTGGAAAGTTTTGATTATCAAGTAGTTACATAACTTCATTTAATTTACATTAAATATTTCAAAGTTTAGTAAGTTTTATTTTGCTAAACCCATAAAATAACCCTAAATTAACGCCAAAATTCTATCACACAAACCTTATGACACAAGATATTGTATTCGATATTATCAACAAAGAACATCATCGCCAAGTTTCAGGCTTAGAGTTGATTGCTTCCGAAAATTTTGTTTCGGCAAATGTAATGAAAGCAGCAGGCTCGGTTCTCACCAATAAATATGCCGAAGGTCTGCCTGGCAAACGGTATTATGGTGGTTGCGAATTTGTAGATGAAATAGAAAAATTAGCCATCGAGAGAGCAAAAGATTTGTTCAGAGCAGAATGGGCAAATGTGCAACCACACTCTGGAGCACAAGCAAATGCTGCCGTTATGTTAGCTTGTTTGCAACCTGGTGATACTATCTTAGGCTTTGATTTGTCGCATGGTGGGCATCTTACACACGGCTCTCCTGTAAATTTTTCGGGAAAACTTTATCGTGCTACTTTTTATGGGGTAGAAAAAGAGACAGGTTTGATTGATTATGACAAAGTAGAAGCAAAAGCTATTGCAGAAAAGCCTAAAATGTTGATATGTGGAGCTTCGGCATACTCAAGAGATTGGGATTATCCACGTTTGCGTGCTATTGCAGACAAAGTTGGAGCTTTGTTGTTGGCAGATATTTCGCACCCTGCGGGCTTAATTGCACACGGATTTTTGTCAGACCCTATCAAACATTGCCATATTGTTACAACTACCACACACAAAACTTTGCGTGGAACAAGAGGTGGTATGATTCTTATGGGCGAAGATTTTGAAAACCCTTTTGGTGCAAAAAACTTAAAAGGTGGCACAAAAATGATGTCAGAATTATTGGATTCAGGAGTTTTCCCTGGCACACAAGGAGGCCCATTAGAGCATATCATAGCTGCAAAAGCAGTTTCTTTTGCGGAGGCATTGACACAAAACTATGTAAATTATGTGATGCAAGTGCAACAAAATGCAGATATTTTGGCAGACGTATTTATGGACAAAGGCTATAATATTATTTCAGGCGGAACAGATAACCACTTGATGCTCATAGACTTACGTAACAAAAACTTGACAGGAAAACAAGCAGAAGCCGTTTTAGGTTTGGCAGATATTACTATCAACAAAAATATGGTGCCTTTTGATGACAAATCTCCATTTGTTACTTCAGGTATGCGGATTGGCGTGGCAGCAGCAACTACCAGAGGATTGGTCAAAAAAGATATGCCAAGAGTTGCAGAATTGATAGACAAGGTATTGATGAACCACGATAATGCAAAAGTAATCGCAGATGTAAAACACGAAATTAACCATTGGATGAGTAATTATCCATTGTTTAATTGGGACGTACAAACAGAAACTGCTACCTACTAATTTTGTAAAATACCAAATTAATTATTTAATCTAAATTGTGTAAAATAAAATGTACCTTAACCTTGTTAGGCTATGGTACATTTTTATTGCCAAAATTTTAACAAGCAATGTTTACAATTCAAAAAATACAAACTTTATTCGGGCATCAAGATAGTGTGTATGCGTTGGCAACAACAGAAAAGCCGAACATATTTTTTTCGGCTGCGGCTGACGGGTATGTAGTATGTTGGGATTTGGAAAATGTGGGGCAAAATCAAGAAGTAATTGGAAAAGTAATTGCAAAAATTAGCAACAGTATTTATACATTACATAGAATTGCAGACAAAAATTATTTGGTAGTTGGACACAATACAGACGGAATTCATCTAATAGATTTAGCAAATTATCAAGAAATATTTTCGGTTGGTTTTACCAAATCGGCTATTTTTGATAGCAAGCATTGGAAAAATGATTTGTGGGTAGCTTGTGGAGATGGCAATGTATTAGTAATAGATTTATTGCTTTTTTCACTCAAAAAAACCTTGTCTTTTTCAGACAAAAGTGCGAGGTGCATTGCTATTTGTGAACAACGACAAGAGATTGCAGTGGGATATAGTGATAACCATATTCGTATTTTTGATGCCAATACCTATTTACAAAAAGCTGATTTTCAAGCACATAGTAGTTCTATCTTTACTTTAAGTTATTCGCCAGATGCTAATTTTTTGTTGAGTGGTAGCAGAGATGCACATCTAAAAATTTGGAATACAAGCCAAAATTATTATTTACAACAAGATATTGTAGCACATTTATTTACGATTAATCATATTGCATACAGTCCCGATGGCATATTTTTTCTTACTTGTAGTAAAGATAAATCTATCAAGTTATGGCGAAGTGCTGATTTTGCGTTGTTAAAAGTGATAGACAAAGGTAGATATGCAGGACATGGGACTTCTATTAATAAGCTAATTTGGTTAGATAATCTTTCTTTTGCTTCTTGTTCAGATGATACAACTATTGCTGTTTGGAAAATAATTTATCCTAACCAAGCATAATTTTTATAAAAATGGATAATTTTAAGCATTTATTTGCGTTAATTGTCAATTCTGTAGGAATGGCATAGCAACCCAAATAAATGCTTACATCAAATACACAAACAAAACATACTTTTATGGAATATAGACGTTTAGGAAAATCAGGCTTACAAGTAAGTGTGCTTTCTTTTGGTTCTTGGGTTACTTTTGGCAATCAAGTAGATGAAAAAATAGCCGAAGATTGTTTACAAGTGGCATACGATGCAGGTATTAATTTTTTTGATAATGCCGAAATTTATGCCAATGGCGAATCAGAAGTAGTGATGGGAAAAATTCTGAAAAAAAATAATTGGAACCGAGATACTTTTGTACTGTCAAGCAAAGTTTTTTGGGGAGGTACTAAACCAAATCAAAAAGGTTTGAGTCGCAAACACGTAACAGAGGCTTGTCATGCAGCATTGCGGAGGTTGCAAGTAGAATATTTAGATTTATATTTTTGCCACCGTCCTGATGCCAATACACCTATCGAAGAAACAGTAAGGACAATGACAGACCTTATTCATCAAGGTAAAATTTTGTATTGGGGAACTTCTGAATGGTCGGCACAAGAAATTATGGAGGCATATTCGGTAGCAAGACAATACCATTTGATTCCACCAACGATGGAACAACCACAATATAATATGTTTCATCGCCAAAAAGTGGAATTAGATTATCTAAAATTATATACCGAAATTGGTTTGGGAACTACAGTATGGTCGCCATTAGCATCGGGTTTGCTCACAGGAAAATACAATGACGGTAAAGCACCAGCAGGCTCAAGGGCAACTCTCGAAGGAATGGAATGGTTACAAGACCGTTTAATTGGGGAAGATGCCCAAAGCAAAATTTCAAAAGTAAAACAACTAATGGCACTTGCCCAAAAATTAGGTACAAATGTTACCTTATTAGCTATTGCTTGGTGTGCAAAATTTCCTTATACAAGCACTGTAATTTTGGGGGCTTCCAGAGTAACACAATTAGAGGAAAATCTTAAAGCACTTGCAGTTATTCCAAAATTAACTCCTGAAGTATTGGAAGAAATTGAAAAAATATTAGGAAACAAACCTGTAAGGACTATTTTTTAGTTTTTTTCAAAGATGACATCTTTATGTTCTGTTTTTTATAAAATTATTTTAGTATAATATGCAATAAGAAAGGGATAAACTAATAAAAGTTTATCCCTTTGTCTATTTTAATTACAGAAATTACAAAATATTAAAATTCAAACAAATAACCCACGCTTAGCATAATGCTACGGTTTTTGAAATCATCCGCATTGATTGCAGAGGAAGCAATAATGTCTGAAGTGGTGCTTGTAAAACCTATAGCATAACGAGCATCAGCAGTAATATAGCCAGGTCCTACTTTGTAACCTACGCCTACGCCTGCCATAGCACCAAAATCTGTACTTTTTAAATCAGATACTTGTGTAGTAGATGTATTTCCAACTATTCCACCAACTGTATTTGCAATAGATTTACTGTTGCCACCTAATGACAAACCTATATAAGGACCTGCATTGCCCCAAACTCTGAAATCTGAAAATCCTTTTTCTATTCGCAATAATATAGGAATTTGTAAATAATTAAAACTTGCTTCGCTAATAACTGTACTAATAGGTGCATTACTTCCCGCAACTATAGAATTTACTGAAGTAAATTTGTATCCTAATTGTGTAAAATTTCCTTCGAGTTGTAAGGCAAATATAGGATTAAATTTAAAGAAGGCATAAGCTCCAAAAGTGTATCCTGTAATAGATTCTTTATTAATAGAAGTTGAAGGTGAAACCCCTGATAAATCTCCTGTACTCGAAAAATTTAATCCGCCTCTTACACCAACTCCAATTTTTTGTGCAAATGCTGTTTGCATAGCAAATAAAGCAAATAAACTGCAAAGGGCAGTAATTATTGATTTTTTCATACAATAAGAAAGTAAAAAATGTGATACTAATTTTATAATTTTGCAATTTTACAAATATTCTAAAACATAGCAAAGAAAAACTAAAAATAAGTTGATGGAAGTAGTTGCAAATTTTTACTTAATGCAAGTTGTGTAGTACTGCGTAGCTCCAGCTACGCAGCGAAATGTGCAATTTTTTATACCTATTTCATATAAAAAAAATATTTTTTATTAAAGTTTATTTTTACTAACAAACCTGTGCGTAGCTGGAGCTACATACTACTATTACGCATCTTAGATTCATTACTAATTTTTTACACAACAAAACCTTAAGAACTACAAGCTATACATTCGTCAGGATTATCCAAAGAACAAGCCATATCTTCCAATTTTTGTTCGTATGTCATATATTCGGGTTTTTTATGCGAATTTTCTTCCATAAGGACTATTTCTTGGTTTTCAATTTCTGTATTTTGTATTTCTATATGTGTAGTTTGGTAATTTGTTTGATTTTCCTTTGTTTTTTCGCTAAAAATAGCTGTTACTGTTTTTTTATCATAATTGGTCGTATTGTTTACTTTTGTAGTTGCATTTTTAGGATTTTTTACTTCGCTAATAATGGTTTGGACTACGGTTTGTTCCAACTGTGATTTATCTACCGTAAATTTGATGGCATCTGTTGCAGCTTTTGTTCGCAGATAATACAAGCCTGTTTTCAAGCCTTTTCGCCAAGCGTAAAAGTGCATAGAGGTTAATTTTCCAAAATTTGCATCTTGTAAGTGAATATTTAAACTTTGACTTTGACAAATATACGCACCTCTATCGGCAGCCATATCTATAATAGTTCGTTGGCTAATTTCCCAAACTGTTTTATACAAATCTTTGATGTCTTGTGGAATACTTGTAATATTTTGGACAGAACCATTTGCCTGAATTAGTTGGTTTTTTAGGGCATCATTCCACAAATTGAGTTTTACCAAATCTTTCATCAAATGACGATTTACGACTACAAACTCTCCCGAAAGCACCCTACGGGTATAAATATTGGAGGTATAAGGCTCAAAACATTCGTTATTTCCCAAAATTTGCGAGGTGGAGGCTGTTGGCATTGGTGCAAGCATCAACGAATTTCTTACGCCATATTGGATAATTTCTTTTCGCAAATTTTCCCAATCCCAACGGTTAGACGGGCTTACATTCCACATATCAAACTGAAAAATACCTTGCGAAATTGGTGAGCCTGCATAACTTGCATAGCTACCGTGTATTTTTGCCAATTCCATCGAAGCTGTAGCTGCTGCAAAGTAGATAGTTTCAAAAATATCTTTGTTTAGCTGTTTGGCTTCTGGCGACTCAAAAGGCATTCGCAAAAGAATAAAAGCATCAGCCAAACCTTGCACGCCTAAACCTATTGGGCGGTGTTTTTTATTAGAATATTCGGCTTCTTTGACAGGATAGTAATTTACATCTATTACTTTGTTGAGATTTTTGGTCGCAACTTTGGTAACTTGATATAGTTTTTCGAAATCAAATTTGCCATCTACTACAAATTTTGGCAAGGCAATCGAGGCTAAATTACATACTGCTACTTCATCTTTGGAGGTATATTCCATAATTTCGGTACACAAATTAGACGATTTGATAGTACCCAAATTTTTCTGATTAGACTTGCGATTTGCGTGGTCTTTGAACAACATATAAGGCGTGCCTGTTTCGATTTGTGATTCTAAAATCTCAAACCAAAGTTCCTGT
>JBIKRY010000034.1:0-22032 GCA_044348925.1 Bernardetiaceae bacterium | reverse complement strand
AAACATTTGAACTGTGCCAGAAATTTGGTTTCGCCAAACAGACAAGACAAAACTTTGTCCGCAGTCAAGGCAATGCTCAACGAATTGGCAGACTTATTAAGAGGAATTTCCTTAGTTAAAGAGTTGAGTAACAGAACATTAGACTATGTAGTCAGTTTTGGCGAAAGGCTTTCTTGTTTCATTGTTTCGGAGGCTTGCAAAGAAGCAGGACTTGATGCCGTTTATTTAGACACTCGCAAAGTGGTAAAAACAGACAGCAATTTCACGTCAGCAGCCGTAAATTTTGAACTCACCAACCAACTTATCAAAGATTTTGTAGCCAAAAATCCGCAAATGATTATTGCAACAGGTTTTATCGGCTCAAATTCCGAAGGCATCACAACTACGCTTGGTCGTGGTGGCTCTGATTACAGTTGCTCCATTTTTGCAGCAGCACTTGATGCAAAAGAACTCGAAATTTGGACAGATGTCGATGGCGTAATGACCGCAGACCCTCGCAAAGTGCCACAAGCATTTTCTTTGCCTACACTTACATACGAAGAAGCAATGGAAATGTCGCATTTTGGGGCAAAAGTTATTCACCCGCCGACAATGTTGCCCGCAATGAAAAAAAATATTCCGATAATTATTCGCAATACTTTTAAACCTGCCTTCAAAGGAACTGTAATTGGCAATGAGAAAAACCCCGAAGGAAAGGCAATAAAGGGCATTTCTTCCATTTCTCACATTGCTTTGTTGCGTATTGAAGGTAGTGGAATGGTTGGCGTTGCGGGAATTTCTGCACGTTTGTTTAATTCTTTGGCATTAGACAAAATTAGTGTAGTTCTAATTACACAAGGCTCATCTGAACATTCAATTTGTTTGGCAGTGAAACCCGAAGATGGCACAAAAGCAAAGAAAACTATTGAAAATGAGTTTAAACTTGACATTCAAGCAGGATATTTGGAGGAAGTTGTAGTAGAAACGGAGTTGGCAGTGGTGGCAGTGGTGGGCGAAAATATGCGAAATACATCGGGAATTGCAGGAACTTTGTTTAAGGCTTTGGGCAATAACGGAATAAATATTGTGGCAATAGCACAGGGAAGTTCGGAATTAAATGTGTCTGTTGTTATCAAACGTGAAAACGAAACTAAGGCTTTGCGGGCAATTCACCAAGCTTTTTTTCTCTCTGACGTAAAAACTATCCACCTATTTATCGTTGGTGTAGGCTTAATTGGTTCGGAATTATTGGAACAACTGCAACAACAAGCAGCGTATTTGTTGCAAACTTTTAATTTAGAATTTCGTGTAATTGGCTTGTCAAATAGCAAAAAATATGCAATGGACAAAAACGGTTTAGACCTCAAAACGTGGAAAGAAACCCTCAAAAACTCCGAAAAACAGATGTCTATTTCGCAATTTATCCAAGAAATGAACCTTTTGGGCTTGCCAAATGCTGTTTTTGTAGATAATACCGCAAGTGCCGAAGTTGCCAATTCTTACCAAAAATTGCTAAAAAATAGCATTTCTGTTGTTACACCTAATAAATTAGCGTCATCGGGAAGTTACGAACAATTTGCAAATCTGAAAGCCGAAGCCAAAAATCACGGAGTTATTTTCTTGTACGAAACCAATGTCGGTGCAGCTTTGCCTGTCATCAGCACCTTGCGAGATTTGGTAAATAGTGGCGACAAAATTGTGAAAATCGAGGCTGTTTTATCGGGAACTTTGTCTTTTATTTTCAATACTTTCAATGGAAAACAACCTTTTAGCGAAGTCGTGAAAACCGCAAAAGCAAAAGGCTACACAGAACCAGACCCAAGAGATGATTTAGGTTGCACAGATGTAGCCCGCAAAATCTTAATTTTGGCTCGTGAGTGTGGGCAGGAATTGGAATTTGCAGACATAAAAATTAACGGATTTTTACCTGAAAGTTGCTTAAAAGCTGCGACAGTCGATGATTTTTTCAAGGAATTGGAGAAAAATAACGACTATTTCGAGGTTTTACGTAGCAAAGCCGCCGCAGAAGGCAAAATTTTGCGTTGCATTGCCAAGTTTGAAAATGGCAAAGCAGAAGTAGGTTTGCAAGGTGTTGATGCCAACCACGCTTTTTATAATCTTTCGGGCAGCGACAATATTATTGCTTTTACAACTTTGCGTTATCCTATTCGTCCTTTGGTGGTGCGTGGTTCGGGTGCAGGTGCGGAGGTTACGGCAGCAGGAGTTTTTGCAGATATAATTAGGGTGGGGAATTATTTGTAGTTTTTTTCTTACGTTGTCAATGGTGCATTTTCGCACCTTGCCAATCGTAAGAAAAAATACGTATTATATTTTCATAAGAAAAAACCTACATTATTATTTTTCTACGCTTGTCAAGGTCTATCGACCATTGCCAACGTAGAAAAATTGTACACTATTTTAGCAATTCATTATCAAAACTCTCAAACATTTGTTCTATCTGCAATAACTCTTGTTTTTCTATACTTTTTTGATTTTTCCAAATCTGATATTTTGCCAAAAAAGCATCAAATTTTATAGATTTTATCCACATTAAAGCTAAATCTTCATTTAGTAAAGTGTGCAAATAATTTTCAAATCCAAATATATAAACTTGACTGTCGTGTATTTTTAATACTTTATTTTGTATAACATACTGGAGTGAGTAGGTAGAAGAATGGTTTAAAATAATCTTTTTCCCTACAAACTCTTTAATCCGTTCTTCTGCATTTGGTTGTTTATGATACAAATTCAATAAAATTACATAAAATTCTATTTGCGAATTTGTGTATGAATTATCATCATCTGCTTTTAGTGCATCTGAAAAGTAACTTAAAGCTATAAGAGTTTCTCTTTCGGGTTTGTGGGCTATAATGTCAAAAGCCTTTTCTATACATTCTTTGCGTGTCATAAGTAGGGGTTATTTTTGTGCAATAAAATCAACTTTAATTATATTAGCAAACTATTTTTAAAAAATATTAGACAAAGACGAAAACCACTATCTGCGTGCTTTGGTAGAAAAATTGACAGTGAAGTAAATATTTTCTGCCGTTTGCTGTGTCTCCACAGCAAACTCCACCAGCACATCAAACTTGCACAAAGAAACTACTTTTTTAGCTTGAGTGGTTTGTGCGACACAAACTATGGCAGAAAACTCTATTTTTTGATAGACTTTCCAAGTCTTTAAGACTTGGAAAGTATGTTTGTTATTACTAAAATATATAATTAAATTTTACAAAAATAACTTATTTAACTACTTTTACTTGATAGCCACGTTGTCTAAATATTTCTATTAAGCCAATACTACCCGCCAAATGTGCAGCACCCACAGCCGTAAAAAGAGATTTTGTTGCCATAATTTTTTCCATTCTATCTGCCATATTTTTGTTGCGTTGCACCAACAATTTATCTGAAGAATTTGGCGAAATAGATTTGGTAGTAAGCATATACAAACTATCTATTTCTTGACGACAATACAAATCTATCATCATATCCAACGAACTATTTTCATTTTTAGAATCATTTTGGATAGTTTCGTAAAGAGATTTTGCCTGTTCTTTCAAACTAATACTGTTGAAAGCTGCCATTTGTTCTGCTACAGTTTCTAAACCGACAACTTCTTTGTTTTTTTCTTTTGCAACTTTTTGCAAATATAAATCTAATGGTAAATTTTTAGTCTCTTTATTCAAAATACTTGGTTTTTTATTATCCATTGGATTCTCCAAATCTTCATTTAAAAGCACAGAGATAAAAATAGGTTTGATTCTTTCAAAGATTTTTGCCATTACCCCCATCTTTGCTTCCAATTTTTTATGTACTACTTGGTATTCGTCCTCGGATAATAACATTTCCAAAGTAGTATCTCCCATAAACATACCCGACATCATGCCCATCACATCTTTTTCATCAAAAACCAATTCGCCTGCCATTACCTCACATTTGTCCAATTCGTCTATAGCAGTTTCACTTAATTTGATTATTTTTTTGTCGCCTATGTGCATCGTGCCATACAAATAAGAAGTTTTGCTACCTTTTTTAGATATTTGCCATAACAAACCTTTTTTGGTAGTTTCTGTAATTTGTTTCGTATTTTTTTGACAACTATGCATTGTAAAAAATAATACAAATAGCATTATAAAATAATTGCTATATTTTTTCATCATATTTTTAAATGTTTTAGTAACTAATTACTTACCTCTTTTAAACCCTATTTTTTTGAAAAAAAGTTTCTACTATTTCCACTATTTTTTCGGGTTCTTCCATACGTCCCTGCCCAGACAAGCCACTTGCCAATTCGCCTGATGTAGCTTCTATAATATAATGCTTAGGAAAAGATTGTAAAGTTGCAATATTTCGCAAGGTAGTTGGGTGAACATACATATCCAAATCCATTGCAGGAGCTATAAATACCGAACAACGTGCCGATAAATATACTGCCATCAGCAAATTATCACACAAACCTATTGCTAATTTGGCTAATGTATTAGCAGTACAAGGTGCAATAAGCAATATATCTGCCCACAAACCTAATTCTACGTGATTATTCCATTCGCCACTACGTTTGTTTTTTTGGTAATCTATAAGCACAGGATTTTTGGAAAGTGTTGCCAAAGTTAGTGGTGTAATAAAATCTGTTGCAGTTTCGGTCATAATTACTTGCACTATAGCACCGTTTTTTACTAATAAACGTATCAAATTTGCGGTTTTATAGGCTGCTATACTTCCTGTTACAGCAAGTAGTATTTTTTTGTTTTGCATATTTATAGCTTTTTAGGTAGATGCTGGAAGGAATAAATTGTATTTTGTGTGCTTGCAACATTTCTGTTAATGGTTTACCTATATTGCGTAGTATCTGTAGAACAGATTTTAGTCCGTTCTACAGTAGCACTACACAACTTGGATTAATTACTTTTAAAACCCATTACTGCACCTCCACAAAAACTTGGTGCATCTTTAAACGTAAATGTAATATAATAAATACCTGCCGCATTACATTTGTACGTCCAACCTGTAAACGACTTATTGCTAATTTGGTTTGTTGCTAATTCATTGCGTTGTGCATCATATAAGGTTACAATAATGCCATGCGAGCCACCATCTTTACTTGCCACACGAATCATATAATCATTGTCCTTGTTCATCACACAAGTATATTCTATTTGTTTTTTTGTTCCTTCTTTACCATCTATTTTATATGCTTTGGTAAAGGTAAAGCCTGCTGCTAAAGTTTTTAGGGCTTGCGAAGTATAAATTTCGGAATCACATTGTGCAGAAGCCAAAAAGCTATAAGCAAAACTTAGTACGATAATCCATAAAATTTTGACTGTTTTCATCGGTTTTGTGTTAGGATTTAAGAAAATAGATTAAATCTTTGTTTGTTACTACAAATATTAAAAAAATAATTGTTTTGTCTTAAAAAAAAAGTTAATTATTTGTTATTTCTTAGAATAAATCAAAAAATATTGTAAAAAATTGAATTACAGTATATCATTTCATAAAAATGAAAGAGTACAAACGCAAAATAGTTATTCTTAACATTTTTGAAACAAGCAACTTAAGGCAAATAGGCAATATAAGGAATAGCCAAAACTCCAGATAATAATAAAATTTTGCACAGTAAACTAAGATAGCGAAATTCTTTGGGCTTTTCTATTTTCCACATAAGCACTGCTAATGTACTGCTTACTAACATTACAAAAAGCAAATATATTTGCAAATAATACAAATATTCTGTAGGTGCAGTAGATTCTGTAAGAGTTTGGTTGATAGTGGTACGGTAAAAAATATTGCAAATTGTTACAACAATACACAAAAAAGTAACTAATTTTTTTGTGTTTGCTATGCCAAATAAAATGGGAAAGGTATGACAATTTCCTACTTTGTCGCCTTCTATATCTTCTACATCTTTCAAAATTTCTCGAATAAAAGAGAACAAAAAAGAATAAATACAGAGAAAATAAAAAGCATGGTAATTGATTTGGGAAAATTCTGCTCGGAAAAAACTTGTAAAATTAGCAAATACAAAATAAGGCAAAATAGCACCAAGAGCCGAAAGAAAAGCCACTAAAAAATTACCAAGCAAAGCTATTTTTTTGAAATATACAGAATACAAATACAACAAAATGCCCGAAATAGTATGTAAAATTAATAATTCTACGCCAAGCAAACCACTAACTACTAAACTAATAGCAGATAATATGGCATATATTCGCCAAGCATTTTTGGCACTAAGTTTTTTCCCAATAATAGTTTTGTTTGGTTTATTAATTTGGTCAATAGTTTGGTCATACAAATCATTGACTACATAAGCTCCTGCGGTCAAACACAAAGACGAAATTGCAAGCAAAACATAAGGAATAAGATTAGGAAATTGAATAGGAATATCAAGGAGAAAAATGCTTACAAAAGTTTGCGAAAGAATAAGAATAAATAAATTGATAGGGCGAAAAATTTGTAGCATAATCCAAGAATAAATGTCTATGAAAATGAAATTTTTGGTTTAGGAATGAATCTCACGTAGTGTATTTGCGTAAATGTTAAGACTTTCCAAGTCTTTTAGACTTGGAAAGTTTATTTTTATAATAGCTTATTTTTCAAAACACATTGCAGGTTCTGTAACTTCGACAAAACCATCTGCATTGATTTCTAATAAACTTACTTGCTTTAATTCGTTGATAAGCAATGGGTCATATTTGGCAGCTACACGGATATAATTTTCGGTAAAACCGTGCATTTTGCCATTTTCTACGTCATTTTCAAACAAAACGGTAGCAGTTTTGCCAAGATATTGTTCATAAAAATATCGTCTTTTTTTCTCTGATAAGCTATGCAACATTTTTGACCTATCATTTCGCAAAGCTGGTGCTATACGATTTGGCATTTCGGCTGCAGGCGTATTTGCCCTTTCAGAATAGGTAAAAACGTGCAAATAAGAAATGTCTAATTCATTCAAAAACATATAAGAATCCAAAAAATCGGCTTCTGTTTCGTCTGGAAATCCTACAATTACATCAACTCCAATACAACAATGTGGCATCAAAGATTTGATTTTTTGCACTCTTTCTGTATATAGTTCTCGTTGATAACGTCTATACATCAATCGCAAAATTTTATTACTTCCCGATTGTAATGGAATATGAAAATGTGGCACAAATTTTTTGGACTGTGCTACAAATTCTATAATTTCATCTGTTAATAAATTAGGCTCAATAGATGAAATTCTAATTCTATCTATTCCTTCTACTTTATCTAATTCTTGCAATAGGTCTATTAATTTGATTTTTCTACGCCCGTCAATAATTCCGTAATCTCCAATATTTACCCCTGCAATTACTATTTCTCGACAATCTGTTTTTGCTATTTCGTGTGCAGTTGCCAAAATATTTTCAATCGTATCACTTCTACTGCTACCTCTCGCCAATGGAATGGTACAAAAGGAACAGTTATAATTGCAACCATCTTGAATTTTCAAAAAACTACGGGTTCTATCTCCGTAAGAATACGAATGGTTAAAAGTTTTTACGGTTTCTATTTCGGAATTAAAAATTTGTGCTTCTGCTGGTCTTACAAAACCATCTAATAACTCTACCAAACGGAATTTTTCGGCTGCACCTAATACGGCATCTACCCCATCAATATTTGCTATTTCTTGAGGTTTTAGTTGGGCATAGCAACCAATGATTGCAATATAGGCATTAGGAGAAATTCGGCGTGCCTCTTTGACCAATTTCTTACATTTTTTGTCTGCATTTTCTGTTACAGAACAAGTATTAATGATAAAAATATCGGGATTTTCTTCAAATTCTACTTTTTGATACCCTTTCTGCTCAAATTGTCTTCCTATAGTAGACGTTTCTGAATAATTGAGTTTACAACCTAAAGTATAAAATGCAACTTTTTTCATCTTTGTATATCTTGTGTTGTGCAATTTTTGTATTACGACAACTTTTTTGCAAAATTAACGAATTTTTCGCAAAAAACAATTAGCTCTATACAATTATAGGTTTTCTGCACCAAAACTTATAAATAATTATAAAATTATTTATAAGTTTTTAAAACCTAATAAAAAATTACAAAATATTGAAACTTATACTACAGTTTTACCCTTTAGCTATTAATTACAATATATTTTCTATCTTTACTTTTTATCTATTTGTATTTGCAAATAAAACTTATCCTAAACAATGGCACAAAAAGAATCGGCAAGTGGTAGCATTTTTGACACAAAAATATTAATTCGTATTTTTCAATTTGTAAAACCCTACCAAACTATATTTTATACGGTTGTATTTCTAATTTTATTAGGTGGTTTACTTACGCCTACAAGACCATATCTTATAGAATATACAATTAACCACCATATTCCCAACGGAAATTTTACAGGATTATACCAAATGATAGGTTTAATGCTTGTTTTGGCAATTTTGCAAGCCATTGCCCAATTTTTTCAAGCATATTTATCAGATTGGCTGGGACAGCACGTCATTAGAGATATTCGTGTGCAGTTGTACCAACATATTTTGAATATGCGTTTGCAATTTTATGACAAAACTCCCGTAGGACGGTTAATTACTCGTACTGTTTCTGATGTTGAAACTTTGGCAAGTGTGTTTTCTGAAGGCTTGGCTTCTATTCTTGGCGATATTTTGCAAATTATTTTTATTGTAATTTTAATGTTTTATACAGATTGGCGATTGAGTTTGGTTGGTTTATGTACTTTGCCTTTCTTAATTTTATCTACCTATGTATTTAAAGAAAAAGTAAAAGTATCTTTCAATGAAGTACGTACTGCTGTGTCTAATCTAAATTCTTTTTTACAAGAACATATTACAGGAATGAATATTGTCCAGATTTTTGGGGCAGAAAGCAAAGAATTAAACAAATTTCAGGATATCAACAAAGAACATAGAAAAGCACATATTAAATCGGTATTTTATTATTCGGTATATTTTCCTGTGGCAGAAGTAATTGGGGCAATGGGAACAGGTTTATTGGTTTGGTATGGGGCAAGAGGAGTTATGCATGATGATATGACATTAGGCACTTTGATTGCCTTTATTTTATATTTAGCAATGTTTTTGCGACCTGTGCGTATGATTGCCGATAGATTTAATACCTTACAACTCGGCATTGTAAGTTCGGATAGAATTTTAAAATTATTAGATAGTAATGAGTTTATTCAAAGTTCGGGACTACATTCTCCAAAAACTATCAAAGGAGATGTGCATTTCAAAGATGTTTGGTTTGCGTATAATGAGGAAAACTATGTCTTAAAAAACATTAATTTTGATGTGCATAAAGGACAAATGATTGCCTTTGTAGGTGCTACAGGTGCAGGCAAATCCTCTATTATCAACTTATTGAGCCGTTTTTATGAAATCAATCAAGGGGCAATTACCATCGATGGCACAGATATTAGAGAATATAATTTGGAAAATTTGCGGTCAAAAATTGGAGTAGTTTTGCAAGATGTTTTCTTATTTTCGGCAAGTATTTATGAAAATATTACTTTAGGAAATAAAAATATTAGTCGCCAAAAAGTAATAGAAGCAGCCGAAATGGTTGGTGCAAGAGAATTTATAGAAAAACTCCCTGGTGGTTTTGATTATAATGTCATGGAACGAGGTGCTACACTTTCGGTAGGGCAACGACAACTAATTTCTTTCATTCGAACTATTGTCTATGACCCTACGATTATTATTCTGGACGAGGCAACTTCCTCTGTAGATACCGAAACCGAAGAATTGATACAAAATGCAATTAGCAAAATGATGAAAGGACGTACTGCTATTGTAATTGCACATAGATTAGCAACGATTCAACACGCCGACAAAATTATTGTATTAGACAAAGGCGAAATTAAGGAAGTGGGAAATCACGAAGAACTTTTAAGCAAAGAAGGTGCTTACTATCACCTCCACCAAATGCAGTTCAAAACATTGGCAAATAGCACCAATCACTAAAAATTGCTTAGTCGTTTGTAGGCATATATTTTATATAGGTTACGTAGTTTATAGGATTCCTTGTACGGGTCTGCTACAAACCGCATAACCTATCTTAGCTCATGCAATAGCTGGCTGGCTTGAGATTCGAACAAAATAGTATTTTTTTGCAAAGTAAGATAAATACCTATATCTTTGAGGAATTGCAGGAAGTATAGAGAATTTAGTTTAAACACATAGAAAGGATGCAAAAAAATAGCAAAGTTTTTGCTAAAATTTCTATGCAATTATTTCTACAGGCAAGATTGGAAAGGTTCATTTATTACAAATTTGTAGCATAATAACTTTTTTTACTTCGTAACTTGTTGATAATCAACAATAAATATTATTAATTTGTTTTGTGAATGAAAAATAAATTTTTATATCAAGATTCTACCTATCAATATAATAAATTTACGTTGTTTTTTGATGATAATACCATCGAGGAGGAATATCGTAAATATATTTTTCGTAGAGATAAAAAAGCATTGCAATTTGCAACTATGTTGGGTGCATTTATGTATGCTGCATTTACCTTGCTCGATATGTTGGTATCTCCTAAACATATTACAGAATTGGCAACTATTCGTCTTGCTATGGTTACGCCTTTTTTGCTTATTTTATTAGGAGTTATGCAAATTAAAATCTGCCAAAATTATAAAAGTTTATCTATTATTGCAGTTTTAGTTATCCTTAGCACAGGCATTGGGCATTTTGTGATGGCTGCCGTAGCAGATTTGCCCGAAGCATACTTATTAGGAGTTACAAGTATTACCTTATATTTTGCATATACTTTGTGTGGAGTTACTTTTTCCTTAAATTTATTTTGTGGAATTATTCTGTTAATTGCTTTTGAGTTGTCGGCAGTGTATCTACTTGCCATGTCGCCTATTCAAATTGTATATGAAAGTGTGTTTTTGGTTTCTACCAATACGATTGGTATGTTATCGGGCTACATTATAGAAAGAAACAAACGGTATGAATTTGTAAAAAGTCATTTGATAGAGGCACAAAAAGACGAAATTTTATCTCGTAACAACGAAATTGAACAACAAAACGAGGAAATGACCTTGCAAGCTACCATTTTAGAAGCACAAAAAAACCAAATTGCACAACAGCACCAAGAACTCGAAAGCAAAAATCAACACGTTGCCAATAGCATTAATTATGCAAAAAAAATTCAAAAAGCATTATTGCCATTAATAGACCGTATCGAAAAGAATTTTGAAGGAATGTTTGTATTGTTTAGACCTCGTGATACGGTTTCTGGTGATTTTTATTGGTTTGCACGTATTGCCGAAAAGGTAATTATTGTAGGAGCAGATTGTACAGGGCATGGCGTACCTGGGGCTTTTATGTCGATGATTGGTATGTCGATGCTTACACAAATTGTAAAAGAAAAAGGCGTAACCGAACCACAAGAAATATTAAGTGATTTGCATATTGGTATTCGGGTAACTTTACGCCAAAAAAATTCGGATAGTAGAGATGGTATGGAGGCAGGAATTGCAGTATATGACCGAAAAACCGAAATATTAGACTATGCAGGGGCAATGATTCCCTTATTGATATGTCAAAATGGCAAAATAGAAGAAATAAAAGCCGACAGGCACCCAATAGGTGGCAGCCAAAACGAGGAATTTTTAGATTTTAAGAAACATAGTTTTACTACCGAAAATACTGTTTTTTATCTCTTTTCTGATGGCTATAAAGACCAATTTGGTGGCACAGAAAACAAAAAGTTTATGGCAAAACGGTTTAAAGAATTATTAGCCGAAATCCACCATTTACCAATGACCAAACAACATTCGATACTTAATCAACGATTTGACGATTGGTTAGGGGATAATTTTCAAGTAGATGATGTTTTGGTAATTGGTGTAAAAGTGTAATTAGTTGCTCGTTTATATTTGTATGTTGGCAATGGTTTTATATTTGTACGATTGTCAAGGTCTAAAAAGACCATTGCCAACGTACAAATATAAAACCTTGACAATCGTACAAACACACAACTTACAAAGTTGCCAAATCTATTACAAATCTATATTTTACATCACCTTTTATCATTCTTTCGTATGCTTGTTTTTTTATACATACTTTGCTATGCTTGTAAACTTTCTGCGTGTTTTGTTTTCCAAGTTGTGTCGGTATTGACAACGGCTTTCAAATCATTGAGCATTGTATAAAGTCCAAAATAGGTACGGTTGAGATATAAAGCATCTTTTGCACCACGTGGTTTTTTAGATTTTCTCATTTCTTCCATACCCGCAAGTTTTTCACCAATCGCAAATAATTTGGTAAAATAGACATCATCTCCAAAATCAAATGTACTATTTCTAAACGGTTCTAAAGTAACCGACAACATTCCCTTAAACAAATCAAAGAAAAATTTTCGGTCAGTATCTGTGTCATCTTCATAAATAAATTGCAATTCCGTCAATACTTTTGCTAATTTTTCATCATTTTCAAATAATTCTGGATTAATAATTTGAAAATGTTTTTGGTAATATGGCAATGGAATTACCTTGACACAACCAAAATCTAAAATAGATAAAGTACCATCTTCGTGCATCAAAAAATTGCCTGGGTGTGGGTCTGCATGCACCGATAAAAGTTCGTGCATCTGAAAATCATAGAAATTCCAAAGTGCCTGTCCTATTTTATTTCTAACAATTTGTGAAGGATTGGTTGCCAAAAAATTATGTAAATGTAAACCCTCTAACCAATCCATTGTTAAGATTTTTTTGCAAGAATATTCGGGATAATATTTTGCAAAACGCAAATTTTCTATGTGTTGGCAGGCTTTCGAAATATCTATAGACCTTTGCAATTCTAAAGTATAATCTGTTTCGGCAATTAACATCTGTTCTACTTCGCCCATATAGAGTTCTATATCTCGGTCATTCAAGCCCAAAAGTTGTGTTGCAAATGGCTTTACCATTTTCAAATCAGAACTTATACTTTCGGCAACTCCGGGGTATTGCACCTTGACCGCAAAATTTTTATTTCCTTTACTTGCTTTGTGTACCTGCCCAATAGAAGCTGCATTTACTGCCTCTTTGCTAAAAAACTCAAACATTTCGTCTGGACTTTTGCCAAAATTTTTCCTAAACGTATTCACTACCAAAGGATAAGAAAGTGGCGGTGCCGAATGTTGTGCCATACTAAACTGTTCGGAATAGGCTTTAGGAAGAATATTCTTGTCCATACTCATCATTTGTGCTACTTTTAAGGCACTTCCTTTGAGTTGGCTTAGGCTACTATAAATATCTTTTGCATTATCGGCATCTAATCCACTACGGTCAAGAGATGGATTTACTGCTTTTTTGGCATAATGTTTTAAGTAATTTCCGCCTATTTTTACCCCTGTTTTCACAAATTCTGTAGCACGCTGTACTTTGCTTGTAGGAATTTTGCTTTGTCCTGTGCCTATGACCTTGCCATCTTCGTCTTTTTCGTTTGCCATTGTGTTTGTATGTTGAAACTATTTATATATACTTTTTTTTGAGATTTTTGTTAGAAAAATAGTTATTTATTTTGGACAAGGTAAAAACCGACACAAAAGGTGTTATTTTTTGTTCTTGTAAAATTTGTAAATTTGCCTGTTGAAATGTAGTAAACCATAATTTTTTTGGAAAAAAATGTAAAAATCCAATCGTATAAGCCAAAAAATTAGGAATATCTCGCAAATGTTCTACAACAATTAATTTTCCATTTTCTGTTAATTTATTTGCCAAAATGCTAAAAAAGATATTTCTTTCTTCGTCATTTCGTATTTCGTGGGCAGCAAATAGCAAAAATATATAATCTATCGAGTTGTTTGGCAATGGAATATCCTGTGTTGTAATTTTTTGCGTGTTTGGATAAGGAGGATATGCTTTTCTTGCCCTTTCTATCGATATTTCTGTGTGTTTTTGTTGGTCGTAAAAATCAAATACTTGTAAGTTTGCTTCGTTGTATTTTTGTGCCAGCAAGCTACTTGTTTCGTCAAAACCTGCGTGAATATTTACCAACTTTGCATTTTTTGGCAAATTTTCTAACAATACATCATCTAACCAACTTAAACTATACAAATTAGACAAATCATACACATACAACGAAACCGCCAAAGACATAAACGTATTTACAAAAACAAAAAAAGCAAGCAAATGATACAAATATACCAACAATATAGTCTTCGTAAAGGCTTGTAATACGCATAAAACGAAGATAGCCAACAATGCCATTACATAAAAATGCCAATTAAATCTAATAATGTTGCGAATGCCTTGTAATTTCTTTCTTTGTAATTTCGGTTCTGCTATCCTTTCCATATATCTATTTTGCCTTTTTTCCAATGATAAGGAATATTTTGCACGATAAAAGCATTTGCTAAAACTATTTTCTTAAAATTTAAGGTTTGTAAATAGCCAACCGAATCTGCTAATACCGACACAGGTTTTGGTATCCAATCTTGCCGAACTCCCTCTATCAATAAAACTTCTTTACTAACTTGGTTATAAGTAAATGTAAATGGCAAAGGACCTGCAAAACGTCTTGCCTCTTTCCAATCTTTAAAAGGCGAATTGCTTGGCAATGCTATTTCAGGCGAAGAAAAATCAGTTTTTACCAATAATTTTGCTTTTTGGGAGGTTATTTCTATACTCGTAGGCGTATTTGTAATGCCTACGTCTATAGTAGTATAGTTGTAATGTGTAAAAATATTGCCCATAAAAGACATTTTTTTACTATTTGTTTCAGATTTTAAAATATATAAACCTCGCAATTTTTTGCCTTCGCTGGTCGTGTAACGTACAAAAACTCGATAACCAATCAAAAAAAAGTCATTTCCAAAAAATGCAGGAAATCCTTTAGGACGTAGTTTTTGCGTTTTTACCATAGCAACTGCCACAAAAGCCCAATCTTGGTGCGTATCAAGTTGCAAACATTCGGGTATTAAGCCTTGTAGTTCTTCTTTTGCAACGGCATACGTCAGCACCAACGAACTTTCAAAGAAAGTTTCTACCGCAAAAGGGTGAGATTTAAGATACTTGCACATCGAAATTATGTTTGGTATTACTTGGATACAAATTTAGTCAAAAGCTACTAAATTTTAGCAAAATTCACAAACAAAATAAAACTTATTTAGTTACTAATGTTATGAAAATATTTTAATAAAAATATTGCATATTTAATTTTGTTTAATATTTTTGCATAAACCATAAACAAAAAAATTTAATGACTCAAATTATTCATAGCAGTAAATTTTTACAGCTTTCTTATGAACAAAATACACAAACACTTATTGTTTTGTGGCTTACTACTTCCTCAGAAATGAGTGAAGATAATTTTAAAACAGAAATTCACGCAATTACTAATGCAGTAAGACAAACAAAGGCTATTTTTGTTTTGGGTTTAACCAAAGAAATGCGTTATACCATTGTCCCAGCTTTACAAGAGTGGCACAATGGCGTTTTATTTCCTGCCTTTGCCGAAGTGGGTGTAAAAAAATTAGCAGTGGTAGTTAGTAACGATATTTTTGCGTTAATGTCTATCGAACAACTGATAGAAGATGTGGCAGATGCTAAATTTATTACTCGTTATTTTGATGAAGAACTTGTAGCAAGAGATTGGCTCATGATGTCTTAATAGGTTTAATAATTTCCTTTTCACACCTAAAATTCAAAATATGGAAAATAGCATTTATAATAGTCGTTTTTTGGAAATTCTCTACGAAGAAAGTACCAAAATTTTAACAATTAATTGGTTGCAAGAATCTTCAGCAATGCAAGATGAAGATTTCAAACAAGAAATTATTGCTTTGGAAGAGGCAATCTTATTGTCTAAACCAAAAAGTGTTTTAGGACTTTCGCAGTATTTTGTGTTTATGATAACGCCAGATTTACAAGAGTTTGTTCAAAAACATTCGTTACAAGCACAAATCACTGTAGGAGCTAAAAAATTTGCTATTGTAACACTTTCCAATATTTATGCAATACTTTCTGTAGAGCAAACTTTAGAGATGTCCACCGAATTTGTAGATACAAAATACTTTGATGATGTAAGTAAAGCAAGAAAATGGTTAGTGTCTTAATCATTAATTTCTAAAATAATTAGACAATAATCTAACTTACGATATTTTAAGTCTGTGATTGCATCAATCTAAAATATTGTAAGTTATAGTTTAATTAAATTAATATAAGTAATTGAAAAAAATAAATGTATCATAGACTTTATCATGTAATCTCTTGATAATCATAGCAATTAACTAATCATTAAACACTTAAACTGTATATTTTACTATTTTTACTTTACTATGTTAGATAACACATTGCAAGAAACAAAAATGGATAATATTTTACCTTCTTCCATTAATCACGAAATACAAGGTAATTTTATTTCGCAACAAAAATTAAAAAATTTGGAAGACCGTCTGTGGATGGATTCTACGCTTAGTAAATTTGATGAAGTATTGCGAATCAATTATGACAAATCTATAGAGGTTTTTGCAGATATTGTAATAGCAGAAACTTGTGAAATAGTACAAGCCATTAGTGGTTCTTTTTTTGTGGTAGATGACGAACAGAAAATATTTGCAAAAGCTGGTTATGGTTGTACTTTAGCAACAATGCCAAAAACAAGTTTTATGTTAGGAGAAGGAATTATTGGGCAAGTTGCCAAGTCTAAAGCAACAAGACATATTAGCAATATTCCTACACAAAGTATTCGTATAAGCACTTCTTTAGGGCAAATTAATGCATGTTCTTTGATTTGTTTGCCTCTGATTTTTAATGAAAAAGTCTATGGAATCATAGAATTAATTAGCTTGAATATTTTTGAAACTCGTTTTGTAGATTTTTTGGAAAGACTTTCCAAAAACATTGCCTCTACCTTACAAAGTATTCAAACTAATATCAAGACAAAGGAATTACTCATAAAATTACAACAAGAAACCGAACAAAGAGCAGCACAAGAAGAAGAGTTGCGTCAAAATTTGGAGGAATTACAAAGCACGCAAGAGCATACATATAAGCAACAACAAGAGTTAGAAATTCTCAAAGAAAATTTAGAAATTAAAGTAAAAGAGCAAACTATAGCACTCAATAATGCTTTGCAAAGGTTTGATTTGGCTACCAAATCCACTACTGAAGGGCTTTGGGATATGGTAGTGCCTGAAAATTTGCTTATAGAAGATTCGACTCCTTTTTGGTGGTCGGATACTTTGCGAAATTTATTGGGTTACAAAGATGAACAAGATTTTCCTAATATTTTGAGTTCTTGGTCTAATTTATTACATGCAGACCACAAAGAAATGGCAATTAATGCTTTTAATCATCATTTATTTGATTATAGTGGCAAAACTTCTTATGATATAGAATACCAATTATTGTGCAAAAATGGGCAGTATCGATGGTTTCAAGCTGTGGGTAATACGCTTAGAGATGGAAAAGGAAGACCTTTGCGTGTGGCAGGTGCTTTAATTGACATTCAAAATGAAAAAGAACTTGCACTACTAAATAATAAATTGCAAAAAGAAACAGAATTAAAAGCTGCTCAAGAGCAAATATTGCGTAGGAGTTACGAAAAATCAAGGGCTTTACAAGACAAAGCTGCTGCACAAGCTGAACAATTTAATGACCTTGTAGATGGACTCCCTGGTATGTTGTACCAATTTTTGCTCGAAGTAGATACGCAAACCATGATGTTCACGTATGTATCTAAACAAAGCGAGGGCTTGTTTGGAAAAACGCCAAAAGAAATGGAAAATAAAATGCTTTTGGACATTTTTGCAGAAGATATGGACAAATTTGCACAAACAGTTGCACATTCGGCACAACATCTTAGTCATTACAGCATAGATATTCGTTTGAAAATAGTAAATGGAGAATATGCTTGGTTTAATGCCGAATCTAAACCCAAAAAATTGGATAATGGCAATATTTTGTGGAGTGGATATATGCAGAAAATAGACAAAAAATAAATCCTAAAATACTACGCAACATAGATTAATTAATCTACGTTGCGTGTAATTGTATTATTCTTGGAATAATTTTGGGGCTTTAAAGCCTAAAATTAATTCGCCATTTTCATTTAGTAAAAAACCATTTTCTATTTCTATCAATTCTTTTTCTTGACTTCCATACAAAATAACAGTTCTTAGAATTTGTACTTTTTGCCTTCCATATTTATCACTTCATTTCGCCCAAAATCTATTAAAATTAGGTCTGGAATATGGATAATTTCCGACTTACGTAATAAGAAAAAATAAAAGTATATCTTTGCGTATGCGAAAAATTATTGATTAAATTAGATTATCAAAACAACTTAAGTCCTGTATATTCGCCTTCAGGCGAATAAGTCAGGTAAATTGAAACACAAATAGTAATTATTTCTGAAAACTTGCGAATTTGTAACTAAATTCGTTTTATAATTCATGTAAATTGCGTAGATGTACTGAACTACATTCATTACATTTCATTCGTTTAGGCAGCCCAGCTCAGAATGACAAAGACTTTCGCAAGAAGTCTATTAATAAAAACTTTATAAACATAAATCAATAACCAAAAACTTTAACCAAAAACCAATACCTATGTTACTCTTTGATGATTTTAAAAGTTGGCAAAAACATTGTGTGGAGCAGCAAGTTCCGTTATATAAACCTGTTTTGGAATATGAAATAGCCCAAAAAGGTCGTACCGAATCCGAAATATGGAGTGGCATGTTGCGTGCCTATACCGTTATGCGAGAGGCTGTACAAACAGGATTGACCGAAGATATGACTTCCCGTTCGGGAATGGTAAATAATAGTGGCAAAAAAGTAGCCAACGCACCGATTACTGTTTTATCACCAGAATTTAAGAAACTAATTTCACGAGCTTTGGCAGCAAAAGAAGTAAACTCTTGTATGGGTAGAATTGTGGCAGCACCCACCGCAGGAGCTTCGGGGATTTTGCCTGGGGTTTTGGTTACTATCCAAGAATTGCACCAACTCGAAGACCGCAAAATAATGGAAGGTTTGTTAATTTCGGCAGGCATTGCTTTGATTATAGAACGTAATGCTTCTTTGGCAGGTGCTGTGGGTGGTTGCCAAGCCGAAACAGGCAGTGCAGCCGCGATGGGTTCGGGTGCAGTAGTCTATTGTTTGGGAGGGAGCATCGAGCAAGTTTTTTCGGCAGTGGCTATTACCTTACAATGTATGTTGGGTTTGGTTTGCGACCCTGTAGCAGGACTTGTCGAAGTGCCTTGCATTGTTCGCAATGCAAGTGCAGCAGCTATTGCTTATTCGTCGGCACAAATAGCATTAGCAGGCGTAAATTCTGTAATTCCTGTAGATGAATGTGTAGATGCAATGGGAGAAATAGGCGAAAGTATGGAAACCAGATACAAAGAAACTGCTATGGGAGGTCTTGCAGCCACCAAAACAGGACAAACTATTGCAAAAAGAGTATTAATTCAAGATATTGAGGTTTTGCCAGACGAAACTGTGTAAGTTTGTTCCTTATTTTTTGGTAGCTTTTTAGATAATCTACTTGTCAAATTATGTAAAAAGCTACCCTTAAAGGCTGTGGTATTACCCAATTCTCAAAACAAAAAATTAAGCGTATGCCTATTTTTTATAATTTAGTTACTAAATCTTATAAAATTGCTCTTTTTTTGGCGTCCCCATTGCATAGCAAAGCCAAAAAAATGTTGGAAGGTCGTAAAAATATTTTTGCAACTATAGCAAAAGATTTTCCTTTGACAAAGCCTAAAAAACCGTTGGCTTGGTTTCATTGTGCTTCTTTAGGAGAATTTGAACAAGGTAGAACTTTGTTAGAAAATTTTAAAAAAAAATACCCAGCTTATCTTATTGTCCTAACATTTTTCTCGCCAAGTGGCTACGAAATTCGCAAAAACTACGAATTTGCAGACTTTGTGTATTATTTGCCTTTTGATAGTGCCGAAAATGCAAAAAAATGGTTAGATTATCTACAACCTACTATTATTTTCTTTGTAAAATATGAATTTTGGCATTACTATTTACAAGAGGCTAAAACACGAAATATTATTACAATTAGTTTTTCTGCTATTTTCAGACAAAATCAGTTGTTTTTTAGTCCCTATGCAAAATTATATCCGCAAGTTTTGCAATGTTTTAGCCATATTTTTGTGCAAAATGAAAATTCTTTACAATTATTACAACAGATTGGTATTTCATCGGCAAGTATTGCAGGGGACACAAGATTAGATAGGGTTTTGGAAATAGCAAAACAAGCCAAAAAATTTCCAATCGTTGATAATTTTACACAAAATTCTTTTGTTTGTGTACTTGGCAGCACTTGGGAAGATGATATTGCGGTGCTTGCCCCATTTTTTACAACATTTTCACAAAAAATAAAAATTATTATTGCTCCTCACGAAATTAGTGAAAATAAATTAAAAAATATAGAAAAAGCATTTTACACAAAAAAAACAAGCCGTTATTCGCAAAGCAATGTAGAAACTGTAGCAAATTTTGATATTTTATTAGTAGATACGATTGGAATGTTGTCTTCTTTGTATGCCTACGGAAATATTGCCTTTGTAGGTGGTGGATATGGTGATGGTTTACACAATATTTTAGAACCTGCTGTTTTTGGTTTGCCTATTTTTTTTGGGAACAAAAAGTACAAAAAATTTCAAGAAGCAATAGATTTATTGGATTTGGGTGCTGCTTTTGCGGTAGGAAGTGCTAAAGAAATGGAAGATAAGTTTTTACAACTCTACACAAATGAAATAGATAGAGATAATATTAGCAAAATATTAGCTACCTATATGCAAAAGAATCAAGGAGGTACAAAAAAAATTATTGATTTTTTAGCGAATAATTATCCTTTATGCGAATATTGAATTCAAGTTTGGTAAACGGACTAAAGTGTGTTCTACAGCATAGGCTGAAATAGGTCTTTTTTTAACGCAATATTCGCATTATTACATAAAACTACAACTATGTTACAGATTATCAAAAATTCTTTTACAAAATTATTATTATTGTTATTCCTATTCGTTGCTACCTTACCTACTTTAGCCCAAACCATTTTATTAGGGCAGGTAACTGATAGCATCACACAACAAGGATTAGCAGGCGTACATATCCAACTCAAAGACAAAATGATAGGCACTACTACCGATAATACAGGTAGTTTTAGACTTACAATTACACAAAAATTGCCAATTATTTTAGTTTTTTCCTTGCTTGGTTATCAATCAAAAGAAAAATTAATTAGCAATAACGAAAAAATACTACTCAATTTAACCGAGCAAGCTATTATGGGGCAGGAAGTTGTGGTTTCGGCATCAAGAGTAGAACAAAATATTCTCGAATCTCCTGTTGCTATCGAAAAAATAGGCTTGCGACAACTCAAACAAATAGCCAATAATGATTTTTATGCAAGTCTTTCGTCTTTAAAAGGCGTTGATGTAGTTGCTTCGAGTTTGAATTATAAAACGGTAAATGTGCGAGGTTTTGCCACCAATGGCAACCAAAGATTGGTACAATTAGTAGATGGTATGGACAATAATGCACCAGGGTTAGGTTTTGCAGCAGGAAATTTGATTGGTTTGTCGGATTTAGATTTGGAAAGTATGGAACTTTTGCAAGGTACTGCCTCCGCCTTGTATGGTGCAAATGCAATTAGTGGAGCATTGCTTATGCAAAGTAAAAACCCTTTTCAATACCAAGGAGCAAGCACTTTTGTACGTACAGGTGTGAATAATGTGGGAAGTGAAAATGGTGCAAAATTATATGTAGAAGGCGGTTTACGGTATGCAAAAGCATTTTTTAAGGATAGATTAGCCTTCAAATTTACGACTTATGGAATGAATGGAACAGATTGGGCAGCCAATACGTATGCAGATAGAAATTCTTTACAAAATTTGCAAAAACCACAAAATCCAGCACACGAAGGTATTAATTTGTATGGTGATGAGGCTACGTTTTTTATTCCAAGTGTTGCACAAAATCTTTTGCAACAAGGTGCATTGACACAAAATGCGTATAATTTGGTCAAAGAAAATAATAACAATATCAACCGTACAGGTTACAAAGAACAAGAAATAGCAGATTATAAAATTAGAA
>JBIKRY010000267.1:0-6662 GCA_044348925.1 Bernardetiaceae bacterium | reverse complement strand
TAATTAGCTATTTTTTGCTAACAATTACTTTTACTACAAAGTGTAATCTTTTCGTGTTGCAATATTGCACAAAGATTGCACTTTTTTAGTTTCTTTTTAGTTTCTTTTTTGCTTAATTTTCGTGAATAAATTTAATTATTTTTGTGGAATGAAACTAATCCGCCTTTATTTTTCTACTGCCCTTGCTTTCCTTCTTTCTTTTACGTCATTATTAGCACAAGATTGGAAAACTTTGCAAGACCGAGCCGAAGATGCTTATCAACAAGGTAGCTTACAACAAGCTGTTTTTTGGGCAGAAAAAGCTGTAGAAAAAGCAAAAATTAGCCTAAATCTTACAAGCCCCGAATATACGATTGTATTAGAAAATACTGCAAAATTATACCTCGAAATAGAACAATACGAAGAATCTGAAAAATTATATTTGGAAATTCAACAAATACGCCTGCAAACACTTGGCAATGAAAGTTTAGATTATGCTACGTGCTTAGACAATTTGGCAATGGTTTATCAAGCAAGTGGAAATTATATCAAAGCAGAAGCTATGTTATTGATTTCCAAACAAATACGAGAAAAAACAAGTAGCAAATTGCACCCAGATTATGCCAATACTTTGGATAATTTGGCAGTAGTATATGAACATTTTGGTTTGTATGACAAAGCCGAAGATTTATATTGGCAGTCAAAAGATATACGCGAAAAAATTGGTGGCAAAAAAACCAATGAATATGCCAATATTTTACACAATTTGGCAGAATTGTATGCAAAACAAAAAGAAAGCAAAAAAGCAGAAATTTTTTACAAAGATTGCCTACTTCTTACACAAAAACTCGAAGGCAAAAATAGCATTAGTTATGCCACTACTTTAGATGGATTAGCAGCATTGTATTTGCAAGAACGAAAATATGCTGAAGCCAAAATATGGGTATTGGAAAGTATGCGGATTACCGAAAAAATATACAAGCAAACACACACAGATTTTGCTCTCAATAGCAATACTTTAGCTGAAATATATATAGGGGAAAAAAATTATCTACAAGCAGACTCTATCTACCAAGTAAATCTACAAATTTTTGCCAAAAACTTAGGAAAACAACACCATTATTATACAAATACTTTGTTTAATATTGCTAAATTATATGAAGAACAACAAAAATTTGCTCAAGCAAGTGTTTTGTATATGGAGGTTTTGGAAAGGAAAAAACAAGAAATAGATAAAGTATTTCCTGTATTGAGTGAAAATGAAAAACTTAGTTTTTATACCAATATCAAAAGTTTTTTTAATCATTTTACAAATTTTGCTCTCAAATATGCAGCTAAAAATCCTATGATTTTGTGCAAAGTATTTGAAAATCAGCTAATTATGAAGGGTTTGTTGCTAAATAATTTGCAAAAAGTACGTAAAAATATTTTGAGCAATGGCAATGCAAACCAAATACAAAATTATTACCAATGGCAACAAAAAAGAGAAGAATTAGCAGGCTTGTATTACACCAATACCAAAAAATTACGCATAGTAGAAATAGAAAAACTAAATGAATTGCAAAATAAATTAGCAAATGAAATTAATTATTTGGAAAAACAAATAGAAACAGATAGTAGCATACGCATAGAAGTTGCAAATACAAATTTGCAAAAGGCAATTTCTTGGCAAAATTATCAACAAGAAATGCAAAGCAAAACAGTGGCTATCGAAATTATTAGACAAAGTATAGAAACAGATTCTACTCCAAAAATTAGTTATTTGGCATTATTTGCAACACAAAATTTGGCTTATCCAATGGTACTAAGTGTAGAAAATGCTAAAGATTTGGAAGTAGAGGCATTAAAATTTTACCAATATTCGTTGCTCGAACAACGCACAGATAACGAATCTTACCAAAAATATTGGCAACCTATTCAAAATGTGGTAGATAGTTTGGCAAAATTGGAGAAAATAGCAAAATATGACAAAATTTATGTTTGTCCTGATGGAATTTACCACCAAATTAATCTCAATACATTGTTAAATACCGAAACAGGTAATTATTTGGCAGACGAACAGGAAATATATTTACTTAGTAATTTGAAAGATTTGCTAAAAAATAATGATGAAAATGCACTACATTTTTTGGGCAAATTAAAGCAAGGACTTTGTGTCTTACTTGCTTGTCCTATGTATGATTTGCCTGCTTCGCAAGTGGAAATTATGCAAATAGATAGTATTTTACACAAAAATAGTTGCCAAAGTAAAGTCTATTTGGATAGTATGGCAAGTGAGGAAATGTTAAAAAAATTGCAAAATCCTATTTTATTACATTTTGCAACGCATGGTTTTTTTGGAAACCTGCCCAATACTTTGACCGAAAAACGGCATTTAGAAAATTTGCAAGTAAAAAATCCTTTATTATTTGCAGGCTTATTATTAGGTAAAAACAGTAATGTATCTGATAATACAATGCCTAAAAATGTAGCCAAAGAAATTGGCAAAGAAGATGGAATTTTGACTGCTTATGAAGTTGTAAATTTATCTTTAGAACAAACAGAATTAGTAGTCTTGTCGGCTTGTGAAACAGGAGTAGGGCAAATTTATGATGGAGAAGGAATTTTTGGTTTGCAAAGGGCATTTGCAGTAGCAGGTGCAAAAAATTTGTTGATGAGTTTGTGGAAAGTCAATGACAGAGCCACACAATTATTGATGAGTAGCTTTTATGAATTTTTTTTACAAAATACCAACAAAAAACATTTTGCACTGTTACAAGCACAAAAAAAAGTTCGTGAAAAATATCCACACCCATATTTTTGGGGTGCTTTTGTATTGATAGGAAATTAAAAATGGCGTTATCCAAATAAAGTGTTTGTGTCAAAAAAGTATATTTCTCTCAAATTTTTTATATGTTTGTTTTCACAAACCTACTATAGATTTAAAATAGTATTAGAAAGTATTAATGAATGTAGCATAGACTTTAGTCTGTGCTTATAAGTCCTTGATTATCAATAATGTACAAGCACAGACTGAAGTCTATGCTACAAACTTTAATGAAGTCTATTATATGAAAAAATTATCTCGTATTCTCACATTTTTTTTGCTTGTCATTGTTGCGGCGTGTTCGTCTGGCAAAGGTGCTTTGCAACGTGGCAACTATGAAGAAGCCGTTTTGCAGGCTGTCAATCGGTTGCGAAATAGTCCTGATAACAAAAATGCTACAGCTACTTTGCGAGAAGCCTATCCGTTGGCACTCAATTGGAATATGAACAACATAGAACGAATGAAAAGTTCGAATGAGAAATTTAAGTGGGAAAGCATTGCCAAATCTTACGAAAATTTGACACAATTATCTGATGAAATATTGCGATGCCCCGCTTGTTTGCGTTTGATTCCAAACCCTGCGAGTTTTTTGCGAGAGGCAAACGAAGCCCGCAACTTGGCAGCAGCCGAAAGATATGAGGCAGGAGATAAGCTAATGTTAGACGAAATGCGAGACCGTATGACTGCACGCGAAGCATTGCAACATTTTATGATTGCCGAAAATTTGGTTTCCAATTATAAAGATACTCGTAAACGAATGGACGAAGCACGTTTTTATGCAACACTAAAAATTATTGTGGAACAAGTGCCTGTAAATTCGCGTGCTTTTTCGTTGAGTGATGAGTTTTTTAGGAATAAAATTTATGAATACATTAGCACCAATCCCCGAATGAATGAATTTGTACGGTTTTATACGCCTAACGAAGCCATTGCACAAGGTTTGCAAAAGCCTGACCACATTGTAAAATTACAATTTGACGATTTTATGGTTGGACAAACTTTTATCAATTCGAATACAGAAACAGTAACAAGCAAAGACAGCGTAAAAGTTGGGGAAACAAAAGTAAATGGCAAAAATATTTCGGTCTATAATAAAGTTACCGCCAAATTAACCATGAATCGAAAAACGGTAACTTCTAAAGGCTTGTTGGATATGCAAATTGTTGATGCCTATTCAGGCAAAGTTATTCACCAAGATAAAATGCTTGGAGAGTTTGTTTGGTTTTCGGAATGGGGAAATTTTAATGGAGATGAAAGGGCTTTGAACAAAGCACAACGAGAAATGTGCAACAAACGCGAAGTGCCACCACCACCACCACAAGATTTGTTTGTAGAATTTTGCAGACCTTTGTATGACCAAGCTACCCAAAAAATTAAAAATTATTATCGAGCATATTAGCCAATCATAGCAGTTACATCAAGTACGTAGCAAGAGCTACGTACTACTAAACTTATGTTAGTTACTAATCCTATATTCATTTTAAAACAAGAAAATGATAGAAAGCAAACGATTTATACTTAAACCTTTGACCTACGAACAACTACACAAATATATTCGTTTGGATAATTCTTTGGAAATGGAATTAGGGGTCGCAAGTAATTTGCGTACCATTTCTGCCGACTTACAAGAGGCATTAGAAAAACATACTTTGCCAATGGTGGCAGACCATTCCAAAAATTACTTATTTTATACACTTTGGACAGCTATTTCAAAAGAAAATAATAAAATGGTAGCAGATATTTGTATGCTTGGCGAGCCTAATGAGGCAGGCGAGGTAGAGATTGGCTATGGCACACAGATAGAATTTCAAGGACAGGGTTTTATGACCGAAATAGTTGCTACCCTCTTAGCATGGTTACAAACCCAAAATCAAGTAAAATATATTACCGCCTCTACCGAAAAAACAAATATTGCCTCGCATAAAGTTTTACAAAAAAATGGTTTTATTCATACAGATAATGACGATACCATGTTGTATTGGAAACGAATGAATACAAATTTGTAAGTTCTAAATTATCTAAGTATTTGATTAACAGTGATTTATACTAAAAATTAATTGGTTTTATCCAAAGATGTCATCTTTTTTTCAAAGATGACATCTTGATGTTCTGTTTTTTATAAAATTATTTTAGTTTTAGTATATAAATAAAAAACAACTTAAACTAATTTCTGCCTACTACTTAAAATAAAAATAGTTTGCTATTTTATTGTCAAAATTAGATTATTCTACAAAATCTTTGTTATATGACAAACTACTCTTATTTTTGTTGCTAAAATTAATGAATATTTACTTCTAACAAAATCCATCGCATTTATGAGTTATTCTTGGGAAAAAATAAAAGATTACGAAGAAATCAAGTTTGATTATTTTGATGGAATTGGGAAAATTACTATCAATCGTCCACACAAACGCAATGCTTTTACCCCACTAACAGTCAAAGAAATGATTGACGCCATGACACATTGTCGTTATGATGATAGAATTGGTGTGGTAATTCTTACAGGCGAAGGCGATGAGGCTTTTTGTAGTGGTGGCGACCAGAGTGTGCGAGGTGTTGGTGGGTATGTGGGAGATGACGGAGTGCCACGCTTGAATGTCTTAGATTTTCAAAAACTTATTCGTTCTATTCCAAAACCAGTAATTGCTATGGTTGCAGGTTGGGCTATAGGTGGCGGACACGTGTTGCACGTAATTTGTGATTTGACGGTAGCAGCCGAAAACGCAAAATTTGGACAAACAGGGCCTAAAGTTGGTAGTTTTGACGGTGGTTTTGGGGCTTCTTACTTGGCACGTTTGGTAGGGCAGAAAAAAGCACGCGAAATTTGGTACCTGTGTGATGTCTATGATGCACAAGAAGCATTGCAAATGGGTTTGGTAAATAAAGTAGTGCCTATCGAAAAATTGGAACAAACCACTGTAGAATGGTGCAAAAAGATTTTAGAAAAATCTCCATTGGCTTTGCGAATGTTGAAATGTGCATTTAATGCCGAACTCGATGGACAAGCTGGAATCCAAGAACTTGCAGGAAATGCTACTCTTTTGTACTATATGTCCGAAGAAGCTCAAGAAGGCAAACAAGCATTTTTGGAAAAACGCAAACCCGATTTCTCTAAATTCCCTAAATTCCCTTAAAAATGGAATTATAAATTGTAAGTCCCATAATAGTAGTGCGTAGCTCCAGCTACGCACAGTTTTATTAGTAAAAAATAAATTTTTTATAGCAAAATAATTGTTTTTTACATCAAATAGGTATAAAAAATTGCACATTCTCTATATATTTGCCTACCTAAAATAGTTATATAAGTTTTAAATTATCACTTATGCAAGACCGTTATCATTTGCGAGGAGTGTCGGCAACGAAAGAAGACGTACACCAAGCTATAAAAAATATAGACAAAGGTATTTTTCCGAAAGCATTTTGTAAAATTATTCCTGATTTATTGGCAGGAGATGAGCAATATTGTAATATTATGCACGCAGATGGTGCAGGTACAAAATCCTCTTTGGCTTATATGTATTGGAAAGAAACAGGGGATATAAGTGTTTGGAAAGGTATTGCACAAGATGCGGTAGTGATGAACACTGATGATTTGTTGTGTGTGGGTGCTACCGATAGCATTTTGTTGTCCTCGACCATTGGGCGAAATAAAAACCTAATTCCTGCTGAAGTTATTTCGGCTATCATCAACGGCACAGAAGAAGTATTGCAAATGTTGCGAGAAAATGGCGTAGGAATTTATAGCACAGGAGGCGAAACCGCAGACCTTGGCGACTTAGTACGGACTATTATTGTCGATAGCACCGTTACTGCACGTATGAAACGAAGTGAAGTGATTTCTAACGACAATATTCGAGCTGGAAATGTGATTGTTGGA
>JBIKRY010000266.1:0-6670 GCA_044348925.1 Bernardetiaceae bacterium | reverse complement strand
TTCCGTTCTATAGGCTAACTTTTTAATCTGTAATTCTATTCCTTACGCTAATTTGCGTAGTAGTATGTAGCTGGAGTTCCATACTACTATGCAACTTACAAAGATTACTAAAAAAGCCTAACAAATTTAATTTGTTAGGCTTTTTTAGTAATCTTTGTCAATATATAAAGTTAGTCAGCAATTACTTTGAAAGCAATTTCTTTTTTCACTTCTTTGTGTAAATCAATGATAGCAACATAATCGCCAAGGTTTTTTACTTCGCCTCTGAAAGCAATTTTCTTTCTATCTATATCAAACCCTTTAGCTTTCAAAGAGTCAGAAATTTGGATAGTTGTAACGGCACCAAATATTTTGCCACTTTCTCCTGCTTTAGCTTTGATTTCTAATACCAAGCCACCAATGCCGTCTGCAATAGCTTGTGCATCTTTTTTAATTTTTTCGGCTTTGTGTGCAGCTTGTTTAATATTTTCTGCCAACACTTTTCTAGCTGAAGGCGTAGCTAAAACCGCCAAACTTTGCGGAATAAGGTAATTTCTACCATAACCGTCTTTTACTTTTACAACATCATTCTTGTAACCAAGTCCGATAATGTCTTCTTTCAAAATAAGTTCCATAAGTGCGTATATTTTTATTCCTAAAGCCTATCAATTAGTTTTTACACGTAATTTTAGCTTGTGGATTGATGTAAAATTTGAATGAATAAAGATTATATCTTCGAGAAGACATAATCTTTGGCTTACTATTTTAATTCGTCTGCTACGTAAGGCAAGAAAGCTAAATGTCTTGCACGTTTGATAGCTTGAGCTACACGGCGTTGATATTTTAGGCTTGTACCTGTCAAACGGCGAGGTAAAATTTTGCCTTGTTCATTGACAAATTTCAACAAAAAAGCAGAATCTTTGAAATCTATGTATTTGATGCCTAATTTTTTGAAACGGCAATATTTTTTCTTGATTTCAGGTTTGTTTACAGGTTCATTCATCAATGCGTTGTTCATCGAAGAGCCTGTTCTGTTATTGAATGATTTATTTGGAGTCGACATAGTTTTGCTTAGTTAGATTGTTTGTTACGGCGTTTTTCGGCAAATTTCAAGGCATCTTTATCCATCGCAACGGTAAGGAAACGCATGATTTTTTCTTCACGTTTGTATTCTACTTCTAAAACCTCTACTAAGTTTGTTGCAGTTCCTTTAAATTGCATCAATACATAATAACCTGTGCTTTTTTTCTGAATAAGGTAAGCTAATTTACGTAAGCCCCAGTTTTCAGTGTGATAAACCTCTGCTCCAAGGTTTGTCAAAATTGTTTTAAACTTTTCTACTGTTTCCTTTACCTGAGCATCCGATAAAACGGGATTTAAAATGAAAACAGATTCATATTGTTTTAAATTCATACTAATAAATCAGAAAAATGATTAATTTTGGGTTGCAAAGTTGTAGGAAAATATTGAGATACCCAAATTTTTTGGCAATTATTTCGTTGTTTTAGTAAGTATTTTGGGACACGGTGCTAAAGATGTAATCTTTGGGTAAACCAATACTTTGACTTATAGAATGAAGATTTACTTACTTGTTTCGGCTACGCTAATATCTCCTAACAATACAGTCCACCTTTCGCCATGTAAATCTGTAGATTCAATGTTTTAATGCAAATTATTTTTTGTTAGGTATTACAGACACAATAAAAGAAATTTAAACTAAGAAGGACTGATAAAATGAGTTTTTTCATAAAAAATACATGTATAATATCATTGCCTAAATATTTATTTGTATCTTTACGTAAAATATTATGCAAATGATAACTGAAACACAAACTACTACCGATATTCACGCCGATTTAGAACAACTGAAACAGATGATAACAGATAGCCAGCTATTTTTATCATTAGGACTTATTGATTCTCTTTCTCAAAAAATTGAGATGGCAAGAACTAATCCTTTGCAGTTGCTTTTTGACAATTTGACTAATACCGAAAAAAATATTTCGTTTTTTTGGCTACAAAACTTTGTTATTAGTTTTTTTAAAAGACATAAACGTATAATTAAATACGTTTTTAGAACAGATAATTCTACAACAGTATTACATTATACGATTGTGTTGCAAAAAGATAGTTCCGAAAATAGGCATAAAATTATAGAATTTTTACGTAATTATGAAAACCTATCATTTGCTCACCGTTTCAAAATTATCTTTCAATTTGTGCCAGAAATCCACACAGAAAAGTTAAATTTTGTAGAGAAAATTAACTTGTAAAATATGGAAAAGTATATTTTACAAGCCGAACACAACCTAAGATTTCTAAAAGAAATTAATGCGAATTTTCCGTTAGATTTTTTCGATTGGAAAATTACTATTGCTTTTTATACTGCTATTCATTTAACAAAAGCTTTGCTACTCAAACGAATTGGGAAAGAATTTGATAATCACGAACAAATTAATGCAACACTAAGCCATAGACGGAATCCTAAATCTCCTGTTAAAGAGAAATATTGGAAAGCCTATATGTTTCTCTATGATGAAAGTCAAAAAGTACGTTATACAGGTTTTACTAATGATTCTGAAACACTAAAAGCTATTCAAGCAAGGGATTATGAAGAAGTTGTTATCGAACTTACTTACATTATAAAAGCCACAAAAACAGATTTAACACATCAGATTGTGATGTAAATAGTGTTTATACGTTGGCAATGGTGCTTTTCGCACCTTGACAATCGTATAAAAACTCCTATTTACTTGTTTCGGCTACGCTAATATCTCCTAACAATACAGTCCACCTTTCGCCATATAAATCTGTAACTTTTTCTATGATGATTTCGATAGTTTTTTTTGTTATATCTACATATTTTGCTTTGCCTTCCGCATCATAACCTTCAAACCGTTGAAAAATGGTGGCGGTGGCTCTGTATTGGTTTTCGTTAATTTTATGAAAATTGGAAACATACCAAGTATCGGCAAAAGTAATTTTGATTTCGGCATATCTACTTTTGATAAGGTTGTCCAAATAAACTATCAGAGGTAAACGTCTTCGACTTTCTTTGCCACCTGTCAAAGCCGAAATTTCCATAGTTACATCTTTTCCAGTATTTTTAAACAGTTTTAGGGCTTCTTCTTTATAAAAAGCCTTTGTTTCTGCATTCTTTTTCTTACTTCCCAACAAGCTAAGATAATCTTGAAAATGACTAACACTTATTTTGGCTCGGTCTTTAAACTCCGCTAATTCTGCTTCGGAAAGAGTAGATTGTGCAAAGCAGTAGTGAAAACTTACTACAATAAACAAAAAACAACTGAACAATTTTTTCATTTTTTTGTGTGTTTTTATGGTGAATTTTATAAATTAATAACCTAATCTTTTTAGTGATTCTTTTGCGTTTTCTTCGCCTTGATTGGCAGCTTTTTTATACCATTTGATAGCCTCGTCTAAATTTTGAGAAACTCCTTGCCCTGTTTCATACATAACGCCTAAGTTATATTGTGCGTATACATTTCCTTGTTCTGCTGCTTTTGTGTACCATTTAATAACTTCTTGGTAATTTTGTGCAACTCCTTCACCATTTGCATACATAAAACCTAAATTACCTTGTGCATTTGCATCTCCTTGTTCTGCTGCTTTTGTGTACCATTTAATAGCTTCTTGGTAATTTTTTGCAACTCCTTCACCATTTGCATACATAAAGCCTAAATTATTTTGTGCAAATGCATCTCCCTGCTCTGCTGCTTTTGTGTACCATTTAAAAGCTTCTTGATAGTTTTTTGGGACACCCATGCCATTTGCATACATAATGCCTAAAATACTTTGTGCCTCAGCATTTCCTTGTTCTGCTGCTTTTATCAACCATTTAATAGCTTCTTGGTAATTTTGTGCTATTCCTTTACCATTTGCATACATAAAACCTAAATTACCTTGTGCCTTAGCATTTCCTTGTTCTGCTGCTTTTATGACGTAGTTAAAGGCTTTTTGGTAATTTTGTGGAACTCCTTCACCATTTGCATACATAATGCCTAAGTTAGATTGTGCCTCTGCATCTCCCTGTTCTGCTGCTTTTGTAAACCATTTAATAGCTTTTTGGTAATTTTGTACAACTCCTTCACCATTTGCATACATAATGCCTAAATTATTTTGTGATACTGCATCACCCTGTTCTGCTGATTTTGTGTACCATTTAATAGCTTCTTGATAATTTTGTGCAACTCCTTCACCATTTGCATACATAACGCCTAATTTATTTTGTGCATCTGCATTGCCTTGTTCTGCTGCTTTTATCAACCATTTAATAGCCGCTTGGTAATTTTGTGCTACTCCTTTACCATTTGCATACATAATGCCTAAATAACTTTGTGATACTGAATCTCCATTCTCTGCTGCTTTTATCAACCATTTAATAGCTTCTTGGTAATAATTTTGTGTAACTCCCTGTCCATTTATATACATAACACATAAAATAGCTTGTGCCATTACATCTCCTTGTTCTGCTGCTTTTCTAAACCATTTTATTGCTTCTATATACTTAGCATTTTCATAGGCTAAGACTCCTTTGTCAAATATTTGTGCAGTTGTTAAATTATTTTCTGCAATATTTTCTACTGAGTTAATTATATTCACTATTTTCCCTTTTTTGGCATTGATTATCACAATATTTTTTACTATTTTCGTATTTTTGCCTATGCGTATAGTCTTGTTAAGCGTTGCTTTTCCATAACTCTCACCCGTTACGGTGGTGTAAGTTTCTATGTCGAGTTTAGCAATATTTTCTACAAAAGACATAGTATATTCACCCTCTTTTAGGCTAATATTATTCAGATAGGCAAAAATTTCTATTTCTGTATTGCCTTCTACAATATCATTATACACCAAATTATTACGATTTTCAAATAAATCTATAATAGATTTACGTGCATTGGTATCATCATTTTTGGCATACAAAGGCAACATACCCATGTATTCTGTGAGTACAGTCCGTACTTTTACCATTTGCCATTCAGGTAATGTTTGGGCAAAAGACGAAGAACAAATAAATAATGCTAAAATTACTAAAATTTGCTTTTTCATTGGATTTTTTGGGGTTTGGGTGAATAATTAATTTTTTAATAACCTAATCTTTTTAATGCTTCTTTTGCTTTTTCTTCGCCTTGATTGGCAGCTTTTTTATACCATTTAATAGCTTCTGATTTGTTCTTTTCAGTACCTAAACCTTTTAAATACATTTGCCCTAAGGTGTATTGTGCAGGTGCAAGAGTTTTTTCTGCTGCAATTTTAAACCATACAAAAGATTCTTTATGATTATTATCATTATACAACAATTTTGCTAAACGATAGATACAGTTGATTTCGTTTTGGTTAGCCCCTTTCCTGTACCATTTCATAGCTGTTTGAATATCACGAGGTACGACTTCCCCTTCTTCATATAATTCACCAAGACGAAGTTCTGCCCAAAAAGCACTCTTTTCACTATCAGACTGCTCAGTAGCTTTTTCATACCATTTGATACTTTCTTGTATATTTTTGGTAACTCCCTCACCCCTTAAATACATTTCTGCTATTTCTGTTTGCCCATTCATATTACCCATTTCTGCTGCTTTTATGTACCACTTGACTGCCTCATTCTTATTTTGTGTGCTACTTGTACTATATTTATATAATCTTGCTACAGAATAAGCTGCATCTGCATCTCCTTGTAAGGCAGCTTGCTTTAGAAAATCCAAAGCTTTTGTTTCATTTTTTTCTACCCCATATTTTCCTTCTAAATAAATTTCTCCAAGCATACCTAAAGCATATTTTTGTTTTTTTTCAATAGCCTGCTCAAGTAATCTTATACCTTCTTTGGTATTGACTTCAAGCCCTAAACCATCAAGATAGCAGTAAGCTAAATAAAATTGCCCATTTTCATCGCCTTGTTGTGCAGCTTTTTTAAACCAAAATACAGCTTCTATATAATTAGGTTCACCCAAATAATCAGATAAATACAAACGTCCTAAATAAGTTTGTGCTTCCACAATATTATATACTTCCGCTAATTCTCTCATTAATTCAGCTCTTTTACTTATATTTTCTTCTCTTTGTGCTAAAATAAAATCTACATACGTCTTAGAGCTGTAGTTATTAAGTTTAGCATAATTAATAAAAGAATTGAGTGTACTTATAGGGCAACCATAGATATTTGAGTAGAAAATGGCATTGCCATTCATTAGTTGACCATTAGCTTGTCTATTTGCTTTACTAAACCATTGCTCTGCAATTACATCATCATTCTTTTTAAGAATATAGTCATACCTATAAATATGTGCAAGAATATACATTGCTTGCAAATTCCCTTTGTTTGCATCTTGTTGTATATTATAGAGAAAATTTAATTGATATTTCTCTGGTATGTCTTCAACTAACTTATCAAATTTAACATATGTATCTTTTCTTTCTACAAAGACCATTGTTTCTTGTAAAATATAATAGTACATAGCAGTTTCGAACTCTTTGTTATTTTCGTATGCTATGCCTATTTCTTCCATTATATAAAGAGGATATGCACTAGCATTTAAGATGTTTTTAAGTAAACCATCAAATTTATTTTTGTCTTTTATACCATTAAAATAGTCCATTTCTACTATCAAAATGCCAATTTCCCATTCATTTCCTACTATTTCTACAGCTCTTGTATAGAGGTTTCGCACACTATCCA
>JBIKRY010000265.1:0-6693 GCA_044348925.1 Bernardetiaceae bacterium | reverse complement strand
AGTTTTACGTACTGAAATTGTAAGTTTGATAGAAGAAGATGCAAGTTTGGAAGTAGATAGAAACTTGGTTTTAGATTCTTTGACCATTGCAAGCAATTTTATTAGTAACTTGATTGAGGAAGATGCTGCTACAGAAGTAGATACACAATTAGATACTACAAATGTTAGTTTACAATTAGGTAACTTAGAAAATTTGGCAGAAAATAATGCTAATGTAGAAGTAGATAGTCAATTAACTTATAAAACAATTCATTTTGATGCTTTGCAAAACTTGATTGATAGCAATGTAAAAGCAGAAGAATGTAAATAATAAGGTAAACTATGGAGTAAAATCCTACTAATCTAAGCTACTACACAGCTTAGATTAAATACCTTATTTCTAATTAATTACTTTCTTTTTATTAGCAAATAAATTATTGTTTTTACTTCAATGGTAATTATTTCTCAAAATTTGTAATTAAATTCGTTTTTATCCTTACATTTCATTCGCCTGAAGACAAAATATTTTAGAATTTATTGCTTATCCATTACCTATCCATACGCAAAAAATGCTTATCATTGCACCACTAAGCACAAAATTATAGATTTTAAATAAACTTTATTCTTAAAAATTTCAAGCAATTCTATAGCCATAAGGTATAGATAATAAATTGCCAAAAGCAACTTTAATCATTTTTGGTTATGTAATCCGTTCATAAGATACTTACATAAAAAAAAACTAAGAATTTCTAAACATACGTGCAAAAGTTTTCTATTTTTACACTTTATTAAAATCTTACTAACTATAAAACATGGCAAAAACTAAATCTAATCGTTGGTGGTATATTGGTGGCGGCTTAACTGTTCTTTTTGTAATTCTGGGTTTTGTTGCAAAATCAAAAGGCTGGATAGGTGGCAAAAAAGAAGTAGAAGTACTTACCGCAAAAGCTACAATGGTTTCTATTACCGAAAAAGTGAGTGCATCTGGCAAAGTACAACCTGAAGTAGAAGTAAAATTAGCTTCTGACGTTTCGGGAGAAATTCGTGAACTGTGGATAAAAGAGGGAGATTCGGTACAAAAAGGGCAGTTGTTGCTCAAAGTCCGTCCCGACAATTATCAATCTATTGTTACACGGACTTCGGCTACGCTAAATAGCCAAAAAGCCAATCTTTCGCAAACTACAGCACGTCTTGACCAATCTAAAGCACAAGTAGAAAGGACAAAAAATGAGTTGGAAAGAGTACAAAAATTATTTGCAGCCAAAGTTGCTTCCCAAGCAGAACTCGAAGTAGCACAAGCAAATTATACGGCAGCACAAGCCGATTTTAATGCCTCCAAAGAGAGTATTGAATCGTCTAAATATGTGGTACAAAGTGCAGCAGCATCTCTCAAAGAGGCACAAGAAAATTTGGCTTTGACTATGATTTCAGCACCAATGTCGGGTATTGTATCACGATTGGTAGTAAAAAAAGGGGAAAGAGTAGTTGGAACAGTGCAAATGGCAGGTACAGAAATGTTGCGAATTGCAGACCTTACGCTGATGGAAGTTCGTGTAGATGTGAACGAAAACGACATTATTCGTGTCAAAATAGGGGATACCACGATTGTAGATGTAGATGCGTACTCGTATATGGGCAAAAAATTTAAGGGCGTAGTAACTTCGATTGCCAATTCTGCGAAAGAATCGGCTGTTTCGTCTGCCACAGACGGAGTAACCGAGTTTGAAGTGAAAATTAGAATTTTAAGAGAATCTTACGAAGATTTATTACAAAAAACAAGACAAGTTTCACCTTTTCGCCCAGGGATGACTGCAAGTGTCGAAATTCTTACCCAACGCAAAGACAATATTTTAGCTGTTCCTTTGGCTGCCGTTACCACACGAAATCCTAAATTAATGGATAGTGAAGGAAAAGAAATGAATGAAAAAGAAGGCGAAAATCCACAAAATACAGACGAAAATAAGGACAAAAAGCCCGCAAACAATGACGAAATAAAAGAAGTAGTATTTGTGATGCGAAATGGCGAAGCAAAAATGGTAGAAGTCAAAACAGGTATTAGTGATTTTGATAATATCGAAATATTGTCGGGTTTGCAAGCAGGTGATGAAGTAATTGTAGGACCTTTTCAAGCTGTTTCTAAAAAGTTGAAAGATGGAACAAAAGTTAAGTTGAAACAAGAAGAAAAGAAAAAGAAAAAAGAAGAAGAATAGACGTTATTGGTTTGTAGCATAGACTTTAGTCTGTGCCTGTAAGTCCTTGATTACCAATAATTTACAAGCACAGACTAAAGTCTATGCTACAAACTATTTACAAACAGATACAAAAAAATTACAAAATTAGCTATTTCATACCCTAAATTTTATTTTACGTGCTTTTACATTTTTATAAATATCAAGGAACAGGCAATGATTTTGTGGTCATAGACAATAGAAATCAAAGTTTTGCTCTTGAAAATCAAGCACTTATTGCAAAACTTTGTGATAGACGTTTTGGCATTGGTGCAGACGGATTGATGCTTTTGCAAAATTGCCCCGAAAATACAGATTTTCGAATGATTTATTTTAATGCAGACGGGCAACAAAGCTCTATGTGTGGCAACGGTGGACGTTGTATAGTTGCCTTTGCAAAATATTTGGGCATAGTACAAGCCTCTACAATTTTTTCGGCTATTGATGGTTTGCATACTGCAAGTATTATGCAAGACATAGTATCTCTGAAAATGAATGATGTAGTAGAAGTAAAGCAAGAAGAAAATTATTTTTTCTTAAATACAGGCTCACCACATTATGTAGAATATGTAGAAAATGTAGAAAAATATCCTGTTTTTGAAAAGGGCAAACAAATTAGAAATAGTCAAGCATACCAACCTAAAGGCACAAATGTAAATTTTGTGGAGGAGATAGCAAAAGATTATATTTTTGTTCGTACTTACGAAAGAGGAGTAGAAAACGAAACTTTTTCTTGTGGTACAGGAGTTACTGCCTCAGCTATTGCTTATTATATTCGCAAACAACAACAGATAGCAAATAATGCTATTAAAATTAAGACTTTAGGTGGGGAATTGTTGGTAAAATTTGAGGCAACAGAAAATAGCTACCAGCAAATTTATTTGACAGGAGAAGCCAAACAAGTGTTTGGAGGAACTATAGAAATAGTGGAATAATAGTTTTATTTCGTAAATATTAGCAAAAATTTGTAGCATAGACTTTACTCTGTGCTTTGTAATCTATTGATAATGAGTAACTTACAGACATCGCATAAAGTCTATGCTACAAATATTAAGAAACACTTCGTACAAAAAAAATAAAAATGACTTTACAAGCCTTACAAAATACTAATTTTACTTTCGATAAACAACAAAGTTTTTATCGTGGAAAAGTTCGAGATGTATATCAAGTACAAGACAAACTTGTACTCATTGCTTCAGATAGAATTTCGGCTTTTGATGTGGTTTTGCCACGTCCTATTCCTTACAAAGGACAAGTATTGAACTTGATTGCAGCACATTTTTTGCAAGCTACAGCACATATTGTTCCAAATTGGCTCGAAAATGTACCACATAATAATGTAAGTATTGGCAAATCTTGTAAAACATTTCCTGTAGAAATGGTGGTACGCGGATATTTGTCAGGACACGCATGGCGTGAATACAAGGCAGGCAAGCGTATGCTTTGTGGCGTAGTATTGCCTGAAGGTCTAAAAGAAAGTGATAAATTACCTACTCCTATTATTACACCAAGCACCAAAGCACACGAAGGACATGACGAAGATATTAGCAGAGAAGAAATTATTGCAAAAAATTTAGTGCCAGAACAAGATTACCTACAAATAGAAAAATATGCCTTACAATTATTTGCCGAAGGCACACGATTGGCAGCCGAAAGAGGATTAATTCTTGTGGACACAAAATACGAATTTGGCACTTACAACGGACAAATTTGTGTAATTGACGAAATTCACACCCCAGATTCTTCCCGATATTTTTATGCCGAAGGTTATGCCGAAAGACAAGCAAAAGGGGAGCCACAACGCCAACTTTCCAAAGAATTTGTCCGCCAATGGCTTATCGAAAATGGTTTTCAAGGCTATGAAGGGCAGAAAGTACCAACAATGACAGACGAAATTGTACAAAATATTTCGGATAGGTATATTGAATTGTATGAAAAAATTACAGGCAAAAAATTTGACAAAAAACCGTATCAAGATATAGAAAAAGAAATTCTGGAGGTTTTACAAAAAAATAATTTTGTGGCAATTTTGTAATTTTTTGTTACTGTAAATCTATCTGTAGAATACAACTCTCCAAGTCGTAAAGGCTTGGAGAGTTGTATTTTTATGTGAACTACCAATTAATTTCTAACATTTTCTGCTATTGTTTGTGTACCACAAACCACAGCAGGATATACAAGTAGGGGTTCTTTATTTTTTAGTGTTGGTAAATAAGTTTTTTATTCGTTATGCTTTTTAGCATAGTTTCACATTTATTAGGGTCACTATCTAAGGCATCATAAATATTACATAATGCTTTACCAGTACAATTATAAATATACTCAGAACCTACATCTTTAATCACATACACAAATTTATTATTCAGATTTGCGGTATAAACTTCCATTCCTTTTTGACGAAGTTTAAGGTCAAGTTCTATTTTCTCCTTCAACCAATCTAAGTTTTGTGTTGGATTTTCGATAGGTGTACAAGGAGTAACTTCATAGTTTGGTTTTGTTTCTTCAGAAGCACAGGCTTGTGTGAGCAAGCAAAAGATGCCTAAGAAGGCAAGGCGAGCAAATACTTTTTTAGTTTTCATAATTTTTTGCGTTAAAAGGTTTAGAAATAAGCTAATTAAATTACAAATTTATTACATTATTTTATAGTGCAAAATTTTAGGGTAGGAAAATTAAAATATATTTGTGTCGTTGGCAGAAGACGAAACCAATAATTGCGGTAAAATAATGATATTTGTATAGTATACTGTAAACGGATAGGATTACCCAATTTTGTACCGCAGCCTTTAGGCTGCAAGGTCTTTGCAAATACCCTACAGCTTAAAGGCTGGGGTACAATTTTGTTACCAAAGGCAACAAAATAATTTTCGGTAATCTTATCCGTTTATAGTATAAACCTGCAATTTTATTCTTAATACTTTGTTATTGTAAATTTAGTATTTATTTCCTACATTTGTAGCAGACCACACCAAATAGCTCTATTCTAACCAAAAAATAAAAATGACTGAAAGCCAACATATTAGTGAAATGATTGCTATTCTAATTGGAAAATTAGAACAAGATTATCAAGCTGGTAATTTTAAACGTGATGCACACCCAAAAAATTTGGGCTTATTGAAAGCCGAATTTATCATAGAACCTAATTTGCCTTCAGAATTACAGATAGGAATTTTTAAAGAACCTAAAACCTATCCAGCAATTATTCGTAGTTCTAATGCAAATGGCAATATACAATCTGATAAAATTCGTGATTTTAGAGGTATTGCCATAAAATTAATTGGAGTTGAAGGCGAAAAAGTGGCAACAGATGAAAAATTTACACAAGATTTTTTGTTAATGACCTATCCCACAATGCCTTTAGGAACTGTAAAACTTTTTTATGATGCTGTGTATTACCTAATAAAAATTCACCCTTTGGCTTTTGTGGTAAAAATGTTATTAACAGGTAAGAAAGATATTTTACAGGCTTTGGAAACAGGAAAAAAACATCATACAAGTCCTTTAGATGTTCGTTATTGGAGTACAACCCCTTATCAATTTGGTGATAAAGTTGTTAAATATACACTAATTCCAAAAAATACTTATACAAGTAAGTTGCCTACAGTTTTGACAGATACTTATTTAACGGATAATATGCAAAAACATTTGGAATCAGATAAAGCTACTTTTGATTTTTGCGTACAATTCCAAAAAAATGAAACTACGATGCCTATTGAAAATGCTGGAATAGAATGGAAAGAATCGGATTCTCCATTTATAAAAGTAGCTACTTTAGTAATTAATCATCAGCATTTTAACACACATTACCGCAACCAATTGGCAGAGGATTTATCTTTTTCTCCTTCCCATAGCTTACATGAACACAAACCATTAGGAGGAATCAATCGGGCAAGAGCCTTAATTTATAAAGCCATTTCAGATTTTAGGCATGATAAAAATAATAGAACACCATTTGAACCTACCATAGAATTGTATCAAAATATGTAGCTTAATATATAATTTTATTAGAATATAGTGTGAAAGCAAAACTTTCCAAGTGTTTAAGGCTTGGAAAGTTTTTATTTTAGAGTAATTAATATTCTAACGTGAACTACGGATTACTTTATTGATAATCAACAATTTACAAGTAAAATATATAATAAATCAGCAATTCCCACTTTGGCAATTTTATTCCAATTTTACCATATGGACATTTGTCAACTTTTGGTAGAGTTGTGCAAAATTTTTCAAATCCTTTGAAAAAGAATATAGTTCTGCTATAAAGTAAGGACTTTTTTTAGGGATAAAACTTTTTCGCATAAAATATTAACTTGCTTTAAATTATAGAAATATCAAAAATTGACCATTGAATTGCCAAAGTGGGAATTGCTGATAATAAATAAGTTGCGTAGCAACCGTATATTCGCCTTTAGGCGAATGAGTGAGGTAAATTGAAAGAAAAATAGTAATTATTTCTCAAAATTTGTGAATTTATAACCAAGTTCATTTT
>JBIKRY010000264.1:0-6717 GCA_044348925.1 Bernardetiaceae bacterium | reverse complement strand
AAATGTAAGGATAAAAACGAACTTGGTTATAAATTCACAAATTTTGAGAAATAATTACTATTTTTCTTTCAATTTACCAGACTCATTCGCCTAAAGGCGAATATACGGTATCCGTAGTTCACGTTAATTTAACGTAAACTACGGATTACTTTATTGATAATCAATATTTTAATCCGTAGTTCACGTTAGTTTTAGTAAAGTTACTAAATTTTTAGGGGAACATAAACTTATTTTTTTCTAAAATCACCAAAAAAATGTTTACTACTTCAAATTATTCAACATTTCTATCAAAATATATACATCTGTCGAGGGATTTCGGGCAAATTTCTCTGTTGGTTGTTTAGTTTTTGCTAAGTTTTTTGCACGTTGTATGGCTTGAAGTTCATCTCCTTTTTCTTGCATGATTTCGAAATATTTATCTGTTGTTTTTTGTTGCTTAAATGAAATACCCGTAATATTTTTTAAAACTTCACGAATTTTATTACTGCCATATGCTTTAAATAATGCTGCATATTTCGCAATATCTCTATAAAGTGGTTCTGTAATATCTTGAAAATGAAGAATATACCAGACTTCAAAACATTCATTGGAAAGTAATAACTTATAATTGATGATAGGATTAACAGCTTGTGCTATTTGCAATTCTTCAAATGCCTTTGTGATATTACCAACATATTTGCCATGTTGATACTCATTATCATCGACATCTCCTACAATATAAACTTCTTGATAAAAATATAAATCTAACTCTTGCCCTTCGTTATAATGTCTTCTATTTAATTCGGCTATTATTTTAATAGCAAAATCGGTTAATTTATGTGTTTGCAGTCCTATTTTTTTTGAGGGAGAAGCTAAAGGATTTTGTGAGTTTCCGTTAAAAAAATCAAATTTAATTTTTCTTTTTACCTTAGCTGCTTTGGCTTGTAAATATGTATAATTACTACCTTCATCTTCACAAACTACAAGAATACCAAATTCAAGTAAATCTGTTGCTTTTTCATTTAATTGAGCTTTATTTAAGTCCATAGCAAAGTAATTTTACAAATTGATAAGAGGAATACCACGCATTGCTCCTTCCATATATAATGTATCAAGACGACTGTATTTATCAAGACCTTTAAATTTAGAAACTCTCTTAATATTAGAATTTCCTTCATTGTCTTTGTTTACCAAATAAAGTTGGTCTGGTCGCATCACTGTTTTATCCATTAATTTTACTTCGTGAGTCGTAAAAATTAATTGAGAATTGTAAGGATTGGTTTCTTTATTGGCAAATAGTTTCATTAAGTACATAGTGAGTTTAGGGTGCAAACTTGTACCTAATTCATCAACTGTAAATATACTTGGCTTTTGTTCTTTTTGGAATGAATAAAGCCAAAAACCTAACCAAGCTAAAAATATTTTTGTGCCACTTGATTCTTCTTTACGCAAATCAAATTCTTTTAAAATTATTTCACTCTTTTCATTGATGACTTTATGATATGTTTTTAGTGAAACTCTTATTCCTTTTTCATCTTGTTCATCATTTTCTTTATCAGGATTTACATAATTGTAAGCCTGACTCATGGTTGTATTATCTCCTATTAACTCTACAATTTGTATGTCATCAATATTTATATCTACCTTTTTTAGAAAATTAAGGATTAATTTTTTATTGCCTTCTGATTTTTGAATAAAGTTTATTAAAAAATTAAAATTATTGTCCGCAGAAACTTGTGCCACAAAACTAGAAACGGAGGTATTGCTAGATATTATAGGGCTAATTCCTGAAAATTTACCAGCCCCACTTAGGCTTAAAGTAGGCTTTAATTGCTTTTCAAACCAATTAAAAATTTCTTCCAATAAAATATCTTTTTTTAGAAATGGACTATGAGATAATGTTAGGAATAATAATTTTTCTATTCTGTCTTGATTATCAGTATCATAAATGAAATGGTCAAAGTTCTTACTTTCAAAATATTCTTTTGGCAACCATTCATATTTTTTAGTTTCAATATCAAATTTACGGCTATAAATAATTTGTTCTTTTACTGCATCAATATTTTCGGTTAATAATTCTTCTAAAATCCGTTCTTGATTATGTTTAAAAGAATAATTATACACTGTTTCGCCTATCAAAAAGGTAAATGAATAGGCAATAGCTTTACTATTATTTTCGCTATCGTTACGGTTAAATGGAAAAGAAATTCTTTTTCTATTCAAATTAGAAGTACAAATAATGTTTCTTGCATCTGCAAAGGCTTGTAAAATATTTGTTTTCCCACTTGCATTTGCCCCAAATAATGCCATAGTTTTTAATATTCTAATACCATATTTAGGTAACTCAATCGTATTTTCGGGCAAAATTGTATCATCTGTTGCAATAGCAGAAAATTCAAGTTCTTTTCCAATAGACCGACTGTTCGAAACTTTAAAAGAAATAAGCATAGCGTAAATATTTTTTTACAAAGATAAGAAAATTTGTAACTGTTTAGGCACTGCCATTTTTATACGTTGGAAATGGTCGAAGACCTTGACAATCGTATAAAAATGGCACTACGATTGTCAAGGTCTTCGACCATTGCCAACGTACCTAAACAGTTACGAAAATTTAAAACAACTTAGACTTTGCAAGTTTTAAAAACTTACAAAGTCTAAGTAAATTACCTACTCAAAACTCTTTTTCACAATAGCCTCTTGTTCTATTGCATGAACTTTTGCGTAGCCTGTTGCAGGTGAAGCAGATGGTTTACGAGCCACCACATCAATATTTGTATTACGCAAATATCGCAAAATATAACCCCAATAACCCATATTTTCAGGTTCTTCTTGTGTCCAAAGCAATTTGTAATTGCTATATTTTTGCAATTCCGCATTAAGTTGTGCCGTTGGAAAAGGGTGCAACTGTTCTAAACGAATAATTGCCACATCTTTACGATTTTCAGTAGCTTGACGTTCTGCCAAATCATAATAGACTTTTCCAGAACACAAAATCACTTTTTTCACTTGACTTGCTTCTGCAAAATTATCACCAAGCACCTCTTTGAAACCACCTTCCATAATTTCACCTAATGGCGAAACACATTTTGGGTGGCGTAACAATGATTTTGGCGACATCACAATAGCAGGTTTTCTAAATTCCCAAGCCATTTGCCTACGCATAAAGTGGAAAAAGTTTGCAGGTTGCGTAATATTAGCAACCACCATATTATATTCTGCACATAATTGCAAAAATCTTTCTGGTCTTGCGTTACTATGTTCGGGTCCTTGACCTTCATAACCATGTGGCAACAACATTACCAAACCACTCATTCTATTCCATTTGCTTTCGCAACTCGAAATAAATTGGTCTATCATAGTTTGAGAACCGTTAGCAAAATCTCCAAATTGTGCTTCCCAAACCACCAAACTATTAGGATTTGCCAAAGTATAACCAAATTCAAAGCCCAAAACCGCAAATTCAGATAATAAAGAATTATGAATTGCCAAGAATTTTTGTTTGTCGCTAATAAAATTTAAACTATTATGTGGCTCACTTGTAATGCTATCTCTCAAAACTGCGTGGCGGTGCGAAAAAGTACCACGTTGCACATCTTGTCCCGAAATTCTCACAATTTTGTTATCCAATAACATCGAACCGTATGCCAATAATTCCGCAGTTGCCCAATTCAATTCTTTGTCCTCAAAAATACCTTTTTTACGGTCTTTCAACAATTTTTCAATTTGTTTCAAAGGTCTAAAACTTTCTGGAACAGTGGTCAAAGCAGCACCAACTTTATCGACAACATCTTGCAAAATATAGGTTGCAGGAGATTTTTCAAAGTCCGAAGGCGTAGAACGGCGGAGTTCTTTCCATTCTTGTTCGAGTTTTTGTTTGGTATAAGGCAATGGCGTTTGTTTTACCATCGTCAAACGGTCTTGCAACATATCCCTAAATTCTTTGTCCATCGACTCCGCCAAATGTGCATCTACATCGCCTCTTTCTATGAGTTTTTTGTTATAAACTTCTCTTGGATTTGCGTGTTTTGCAATGATATTGTAAAGTGTTGGTTGTGTAAATTTCGGCTCATCACTTTCATTATGTCCGTGCCTACGGTAGCAAACCATATCAATAAAGACATCTTTTTCAAATTTTTGGCGATATTCTACTGCCAATTTCACTGCAAAAACCACAGCTTCTGGGTCATCTCCGTTTACGTGCAACACAGGTGCATCTACCATTTTGGCAACATCAGTACAATAAATTGCAGTCCGAGCATCTTCAAAATCCGTTGTAAAACCAACTTGGTTATTAATCACAAAATGGATAGTTCCACCAACTCTATAACCTGCCAAACCCGACATTTGCGTAGTTTCATAAACAATGCCTTGTCCTGCCACCGCAGCATCTCCGTGAATGAGAATTGGTATCATTGACTGAAAATTATTGCCATACAAAGCATCAATTTTTGCTCTTGTGTAACCAATAACCACAGGATTTACAGCTTCTAAGTGCGAAGGATTTGGTAACAAACGCAAGAAAGCCGAGCCATTTGCAGTCGGAATTTCAGACGAATAGCCCATATGATATTTCACATCACCATCTCCCATTGTGGTATCAGGCAATACATTTCCCTCAAATTCGTTGAAAATATGTTCGTAAGTTTTGCCCATTACGTTTGCCAACACATTCAGACGACCTCTGTGTGCCATACCAATCACAAATTCTTTTGCACCCAAAGCAGCACCGTGTTGAATAATGGCATCAAGTGCAGGAATTGTCGATTCGCCACCTTCCAAAGAAAACCTTTTTTGTCCTACATATTTTGTATGCAAAAAGTTTTCGAAAACAACAGCCTCATTTAATTTGTAAAGAATACGTTTTTTCTCATCTTTTGATGGCACATAATTTACATATTCGTTTTCTACTTTATTTCGCATCCAGTCCTGCACTTCGGGTTCACGAATGTATTGATATTCAAAACCTATTGCCCCTTCATAAATTCGTTGTAAAGTTTCTACAATTTTTCGCAAACTTGCAGTACCTACGCCCAAATGATTTCCAGCGTAAAAAGTAGCATCTAAATCTGCATCTGTCAAGCCAAAATCTTGCAATTCGAGGCGTGGTTTGCGGTCTTTGCGAGGACGTACAGGATTTGTTTTTGCCCGCAAATGTCCACGAGAACGGTAAGCACGAATAAGTTGATACACTTTTAACTCTTTTTCTACATTGGCATCTGTTGGAATTACCGCAGTTTTGTTGGCTGCACCATTGCTATTGGCTGCACCGTTTGCAAGACTTGTACTTCCGTTTGCGTGTTCTCCGTAAGCAAGAGAAAACTCAAAACCGTGAAAAAATTGTTGCCAAGTGCTATCTACTGCCGTAGGATTTGCTTTGTATGCTTGATACATTTCGTCTATTACAACGGTATCGGCATTGGCAATGTAACTGAATTTGTCCATTATGGTATATGTTTTAGGGTTTTGTTATTTTTTTGCTAAACCTTATAAGGTCTTTAAGACCTTATAAGGTTTTTTATTACATTCTTTTTTATTTAATTTCTATTTTAGATAGAATATAATTGTTTACAACTTCTGTTAATTGTACCAATTCCGTTATTGTTTTTACATCAGCAGAACAAATAGCATCACTATTTGGATACCTACAATCATTTCCATTACTAAAATCTGCTACAAGATTAATAAGAGAATTAAAACCACTATCTACTTTTAAACATAATTCTAATAGTTGAATTAACGGATGAATTTTACCAACTTGTTGATAATTAGCTATTAAATAGGCTTTTAAACTTTTCTCTATACATTGATGTAAATGATAGACAATGTTTGCACTTTTTCTTTTGTCTTGTAAAAGAGTTTTAGCAATAGCTAAATCTTCTTCTGCAAATTGCAGCCATTCATTAACTTTTTCTTTACGTGTCATAAATTTTATAAGGGTTTTAAAAGTACCTTACAAAATTCCACAGAAATAATAACAGATGCTTGGAAATGGCTTATGGCGAGTTATTCTTCGCTTTTTTGCGTATTTATTAATTTTTTCCCCAACATCAACAAAAAATCTAATGCTTTTCCATAATCCAACTGTTCATAAAATACACCTAATTTGTTAAGGTTTTTGTAATAGTCATTTACTTTTTGGTAATAATTTAGTTCACTTTCAATAAACCAAGCCTTTGCACCTAATTTTTCGGCAATAAACCATTTTTCTAATAATCTACCTGCCCTACCATTTCCATCTTCAAAAGGGTGAATATTCACAAAAACCAAATGAATAAACGAGGCAAAATAAAAAACTTCTGCATAACTCAAATTCCGTTTTTTCAATACCTCAATATCTTTCCAAAGCAAATCAAACAAAGCTACAACTTCGGTAGCAGGTGCAGCCTCATATTGTATGCGAAAAGTTTTATGTTCCATCACCACCATATTTCCTGTTCTACAAATTCCCTGTTTCGTTTTTGGCAACAAATGTGCAGCTAATAATTTATGTGCTTTTAAAAAATTGCGTTTTGTTAGCTTGTTTTTTTGTGCATATATATAGGTATCATATAAATCATTCGGTTTTTCTATCAAATCTTTCAAATAACTTGTTTTCAATAACTTATGTTTTACATAACTGTCAATTTCCATTGCCTCGCCTTCAATACGTGAAGAAGCCATAGCAGCCACAGAAGTATAGAAATTAAAAGTTTCTGTCGATATTTCGGCATCTTTCAAATTATTAAAAGCCAAATCCAA
>JBIKRY010000263.1:0-6733 GCA_044348925.1 Bernardetiaceae bacterium | reverse complement strand
TTTTTTTATGAGTAATCACAAGTTCTTCTTCCTGCTCTGAGGTCAAAATAATGGTTAAAACTCTACCCATAGTTTTTGGGGGCTAAGGTACAAAATAATGTCAAATAATTTATTCTTAATACTTATCAATTATATCCTATTAGTGAGGAGCATTTTATTATTGCCTATTCATCATTTAACCCAAGATTGTTTCAGTATGTTGGGATTATTTGTTTATCTTCACATTGTAAGGAACTTTTCTGCCGTGGTTTGTGTCCAAACCTTTAGGTTTGCAAAAGTAAATAATTGTTGTGAAAATACTATTTTTGCGACTATAAAATACACTCAGTCAAGGCAACCTACTGTCCGCACTAGCTTTTTACAGCTATTGGTTGATTAAGGACTTGACTGATTTTGGCCAAGTTTGACGTGCTGATGGAATTGTTTGTGTGACACAAACAATGGCGAAGATAATGTTGAAACAGTTACTACATCTGTAAGATTACAAATAAGACTTTATACGCCTCTAACTATTAACTATGACCCCAATTCAACACTAGACACACCAAAAAGATAACTCAAATGAAAAAAAAAATAGTATTAATTTATTACATAACTACTTTTCTTATTGTTAATGCTTTAATAGCACAAGACTTTACAAAAGGAAAACTCCTTGTTGAACTTAAAATACAAGGGCTCAAAAAACCAAAATTACTTTCTGATTTGGGTTTGGATATACAATTTACTGATACAACTCGTTATACCTATGAACAATTTATACATTATTTTGAGATAGATAGTGCAGATTTAACTAATACTAATTTGCCTTATATTTCAACAAAATCAACTGATAAGGTTCTAATAGAAGGTAGAGAGTATTATGAGTTAAAAAACAATAGAGAAGCTATTGTTACCCCTTATTTAAAATCTAATCATCGTTATGATTTTGCTTATGTACATAGTCCTATTTATTTTCATAATGGATATTTAAGTCTGAGTACTATTTTTAGTGGTACTGTTCGAGCTGAAGTTACGATGAAAAAAGAAGCCACTGATACAGAAAACATAAGGATTACTTTATCATTTTTTCAAAATGATAAAGTAATAAGTTATTTAACTTATATGGTTCCTAAAAAAATAATCCCCCGAAAAATAAGAAAAATATTACCAGAAGTGAATACAATTTTTCGTTTTGATTGACCCCGTTGTGCGTAGCCTCAATAGAAACAACTAAAAAAGTATAAATAACGTATTTCCCCGTTGTGCTTAGAATTAGCGAATAGCATACTCTAAGCACTTTCATTTTTCTGCCGTTGGCTGCGGGGACATGCCAATGGCAGAAAAATAAGTTTTATCTATTGCAAGTTCTAAGAAATTTGCAATATTTGCGGATAATTGATAGCAACAGAATTCTATACTACAATTTTATAGGCATTTTATATTCCACCACTTAATCTTTACTTGTATCAAAAATCTTTACTTCATATATCTTCTATTTATATTGCTACTAAGTTGCAAAAGCAATACCAGCAATATACAACAATGGAAAGGAACAAAAAATATTGATGAATTTCAATTTGTATATTTAAGTGGCAAAGCAAAAGTAAGCTACCAAGATGCCAAACAAAATTTTAAATCTTCTGTAGATATTCGCATCAAAAAAGATAGTGCTATTTGGCTTTCTTTTCGTCCTGCTATGGGCATAGAGGCTATGCGTGTATTAATTACACAAGATTCTATGAAAATAATAGACAGGCTAAAGAGTGAAAATTATGCGTATAGTTTGCGAGAATTGAGCCGTAATATCCGATTTAATTTAGATTTTGTGCTTTTTCAAGCTGCAATTACAGGCAATTTGATTAGTAAAACTAAAATAGATAGTACCTATCAAAATACTGATTTTCAAGTAGTTACACAAAAAAATAATGCAATATTTTTACAAACACATATTCACAAAAATAATCGGAAAATCTACAAAGTAAAACTGCAAGATGTAGTAACCCAAAATCAAGGGCAGGTCAATTATGCAGATTTTACAGAATATGACAAACAACTTTTTGCTTTTTCTTGTACTATGGTGCTACAATATTATGCCCAAAACAATATGCCACAAAATGCCGAAATGTCCCTAAAATATAGCAAAATAGAAGTAAGTAAAAAACCTTTGCGTTTTCCTTTTTAAATATGTTTTTTTGTGTATATTGACACAATTAACCATTATTTTATGCAATTACCTACTAAACAAGCAATTTTTTCTATTATTCATGCAGACGACCACCCCATTACACGCAAAGGCGTCGAGTTTGCACTGAAATATACGGCACACTATAAACTACTAACCAGTGCCGAAAATGGAGCTAAAGCGTGGCAATCTATTCGCCATTATCAACCTGATATTGCCCTACTTGACGTAGAAATGCCCGAAATGGGAGGATTAGATGTAGCAAGCAAAATTTTGGAAGAAAAACTTGCAGTAAAAGTTATTTTATTAACAAGTTTTCTTAACGAAACTATTGTAGCCAAAGGACAAATGCTACAAGTACAAGGTTTTTTGGCAAAAGAATGTGCTTTAGACGAAATCGAAAAATGTTTGGAAATAGTAACAAGTGGCGAAAAATATATTAGTCCTGTTTATCAAAAATTTTTCCATTATCCACCTACTACTACAGATTCCGAAAATCCAGTTAAAAAATTATTGAGTAAAACAGAATTTGAAATAGTCTGTTTGATTGCCCAAAATTTTACAACACCCGAAATAGCCAACAAACTTTTTACCAGTCCACGCACTGTAGATACACATAGATATAATATTTGCAAAAAACTCAATATTAATGGTGCACATGGTTTGTTGTCCTATGCTTTAGAAAACAAAAAATATTTGTCGTAAATAATTTTATAGCAATTCCTAATTTTATAAACCAAAAACCAACTCACAAAATTTTAGTAAAATGGCTGAACGTAGTAGTATTTTTGATATGATAGGACCTGTAATGATAGGTCCTTCGAGTTCGCATACCGCAGGCGTGGTGCGTATAGCTCGTGCTGCAATACATATTTTAGGACAGATTCCCGAAGAGGCAATCATTACTTTTTACAATTCTTTTGCACGTACCTATGAAGGACATGGTAGTGATAGGGCAATCGTGGCAGGTATGCTTGACTATCCAACCGATGACCCTCGCATAAAAAACTCCTTTGAACACGCAGCCAACCGAGGGCTACAATATACGTTTAAATCTGTAGGAAATGCCTCAACCATGCACCCCAATACCATCAAGTTAGAACTCAGATACCAAGACCAAGAAGTAGAAGTGATTGGCGTTAGCAAAGGCGGTGGCGTTATTAATATTGCCGAAATAGATGGTTTTGTGGCTAATATCTCGGCTAATTTATATACTATGATTATTACTGCCGAAGATATAAAGGGAACTATTGCCTTTATTGCCGATATTTTGAGTCAAGATGACTGTAATATTGCTACCATGTCTGTATCTCGCAAAGGTAAAAATGATATTGCAAGTCATTTTATAGAAATGGATTCTGGAGTTCGAGATATTACTTTACTTTATCTCAAAAGTTTGAAATGGATAAAAAATATTGTTTATATGCCACCTGTAAACTAAAAAACTAAATATAATAGCTAATATAAATAATGTAGTACGGAACTGGAGTTCCATACTACTAATTTAGATTAGCTTTTATCTTCTTGCAAAGATTCTTTTAGTCCAATAAAATCAGCCAATACAAAAATCATCGTCAAAAATGCCAAACTTATTTCCATCATAATTAGCATTTTGGCAGGAATAGTAATAGGCATAATTTCGCCATATCCAAAATAGGAATAAGTTAGCATACTAAAATATAAACATTCAAACATTTCTTCGGCTATGGTAAAATTAGGATTTATCCCTTGAAAATGGTAATGCTCGGTTACATAAATATTCCAAAAATCACAAGCAAAGGAGAAAATTGCCAAACTCATATTTCCTAATACAAATAGCAAAAATTGATGAAAAAGTATGTTATTTCTGGCAGATTCTATAATTTTTTGGTAGGTAGAATGTAAAATATAGCTTACTTTGCAACAAGCAATACCAATGACGCAATAAGGTAGGAAAAATTGCGAAATAACTTGAATAATAGACAGGTAATAAAACACTAAACAAATAATTGCTACAATAACTACCTTAAAAAACCAAATATAAAATTTCATAAATTATGTTTTTTATAGACCAACTCAATCGTGAAATAGAAATAAAAAGTGTACCCAAACGGATTATTTCTTTGGTGCCTTCGCAAACCGAATATTTGTATGCACTTGGTTTGGAAAAAGAAATAGTAGGTATTACCAAATTTTGTATTTATCCTACATTATTTTTCAAAAGTACAACAAAAATTGGAGGTACAAAAAACTTTGCAATGGATAAAATAGCAAAGTTAGCACCTGATTTAATTATTGCTAATAAAGAGGAGAATTATCAAGAAGGTATCGAGGAGCTACAAAAGCATTATCCTGTTTGGATTAGTGATATTACAACTTTGGAAGACAGCTATTTTATGATGGCAGAAATAGGCAAAATAACCAATAAAACACAGGAAAGTAGCCAAATTATTGGCAATATTCGTCACGAATTTTCCAAACTACAAGCAAAAGTAACACAGCAAAACAGCAAGAAAAAAGTTCTGTATCTTATTTGGCAAAATCCATTAATGGCTACAGGTAGGGCTACTTTTATTGATGAAATGTTGCAAATAGCAGGTTTTGAAAATGTAGTAACCGAAAACCGTTATCCTGAAATTTTACCAGCTACTATACAAACAATGGCAATAGATTATATTTTTTTATCTTCAGAGCCATATCCATTCCAAGAAAAACATAAAATAGCTTTGCAAAAATTATTTCCACACACAAAAATTATACTTGTGGACGGCGAATTATTTTCATGGTACGGTAGTAGGTTACAATATAGTGCAGGATATTTTCAAAATTTATTACAAAAAATTGAAAATTAAGCATTGTTTTTGATTTATTGCAAAACATAATCTTTTAAACAATTTTTTTATGAAAAAATTAGTAATTATTCTTTTTCTACTTTCTATTTTTGGGTTAGAACCACATCTTATAGTTGCTCAAAATGATAGTAAAGAATCAACCGACAAAACAGCCACAATAACGATTGCAGTTTTGAACAGTGATAGACCTTATCATGTTGCTTTTATTCGTTATTATGACAAAAAAGGTGATGTGGTTTTGAATACCAGCCAAGAGGTAAAAATAGATATTTCCAAATCTCCTCGTTTTGCTACAGGTAGTATTCGTAGGTCGTTTGCAGTGCCAAAAGATGCCGATTATTTTGATGTTACGGTGAGTAATTGCACCAATATGCACGAAAATCGTTTTTATGTTAGTGATTTAGCAAAAAATAATGATGAAGTTACCTTTGTTTTTCGTGGAATTGTCGAAGATTTGGTTGCTATAGAGTTCATTGGCATTCAAGATGCCAAGCCTTGCACCTTTCAGATTAAAGGGGCAAATACCAATGTGATTTTTTATGCAGATTATAGCAATGTCAAAAAAACACTGCTCGAAGAATCTAAAAACAAAGATATTAGTGTAGAAATTTCTGAAACTTCTCTCTACAAATACAAAATTGACAAAATAGAGAAAGATAAAAAGGGAAAAATTATAAAAGTTACTGTTTCTTTGGAAAAAGAGGAGGGTAAATAAATAAGCTAAAAATAGTTAGACATTTGTAGTAGATTAGCTAAAAATATCTATTACAAGTGTCTAAGTGCTTCTAAACCTTGTTAAATATTTTTTTTGAAAAAAAGTGGAAAAAAAATTGCAATAGTAAAAAAAATATCTACCTTTGTATCCGCAAACGCAAGTTAGCAGGGCTCATAGCTCATTCGGTTAGAGCACCTGACTCATAATCAGGTGGTGCTTGGTTCGATTCCAAGTGGGCCCACAACCCAAAAATTAAAAAAAGTAGCAACTAAAATTGCTACTTTTTTATTTTCTGCCATTGGCTGTGTCTCACCTTTAGGTTTGCAAAAGTAAATAATTGTTGTGAAAATACTATTTTTTTGCCGTTGGCTGTGTCGCCACAGCCAACTCCACCAGCACGTCAAACTTGCCCAAAGAAACGACTTTTTTAGCTTTATCACACAAAAATACGAAATAAATTATCAAAAGTAGTTTTTCAATGTACCTTTGACGTGCTGATGGAATTTTCCATTCCGCCATTCCACCTGATATGCATTGTTGAGTGGCATGAATACCTTCATGAAATAAAAATGCTTTTCTGCCATCATAATAAGAACCATATGCTTGTTGTGCAAACATTTTACCACTTTTAGTACCCCAATTATAAAGGTTACAAATATTCCACATTGATTCTTTTAAATAAAAAGAGTCACTTTGCATAAAAATGACACCATTATTATGACGACCTGCAATAGCATCCCCTTCATTATTTATTAAATTGTTATAGACATATCCACTCTTGATACCATCATTTTGTGTAGCTACCATTCTCATACTATTGACATCAAAACTAATTTTCTGCCGTTGGCTGTGTCGCCACAGCCAACTCCATCAGCACATCAAACTTGCCCAAAGAAACTACTTTTTTTAGTTTTATCACACAAAAATAGGTAATAAATTAACAAAAGTAGCTTTTCAATGCACCTTTGATGTGCTGGTGGTGTTGTCAGTGAGGACACTGACAACGGCAGGACAACGGTTCTTCCC
>JBIKRY010000033.1:0-22222 GCA_044348925.1 Bernardetiaceae bacterium | reverse complement strand
TCTTTTGGGGTATTCAACCAAGCCAAATGTGTTTCTTCGGTATCTGTTGAACAAGCAACTACAACGGCATTTCTTTTTTCAAATTCTTTCAATTTATCTTGAAATGCAAATAATTCGGTAGGACAAACAAAGGTAAAATCTTTTGGATAAAAGAAAAATACGACTGTTTTTTTGCCTAAGTATTGTTGCAAAGAAAAGTTTTCTACAATTTCTTCGCCGTTAATAACTGCACCTGCCGAAAATTTTGGTGCTGTTTTATTCACTAATGCCATTGGATAAGATGTTAAAAGGTTAAATAATTATTTTACAAAATTAAGACAAAGCAATAAATTTTTTGTTATTTCTACAAAACATTTTTTCTTATAAACAAACAACACTATTTTTGGCTTTTATGTTTCTTTATTGTTTGAAATTAAATTTTATTTTTTCTAATTGCATAAAAACTACTTACTTTTGCATAGCAAACTATAAAAAATGTTAAATTTGCAGCACTAATTATCTATCGAGTAACAAAGATTTTATACTATACTTTTTCTAACCAATATACTTTATAACATACTTAACAATATACACATGGCAAATCATAATGCTTCAGTAGAAAAATTTGTATCCTCGATTGGGATAACTTTAGACCGTTTTATTACACAAAAACAAGCCGATTTTTCTTATGCAAAAGGCGAATTGTCCCAACTTTTAAGAGATATTGCACTAGCCTCCAAAATTATTAATAAAGAAATTATGCGGTCGGGCATTATTGGCATCGAGGGACCCGCAGGCGACAAGAATATTCAAGGCGAAGAGCAACAAAAATTAGATATTGTAGCAAATGTACGTTATATACGTGCCTTGACAAGAGGTGGCGAAGTGTGTGCGGTGGTATCGGAAGAGGAAGACGAGATGATTGATACAGGAAATCACAATGCAAAATATGTAGTGGCAATGGATCCTTTAGACGGTTCGTCCAATATTGATGTAAATATGCCTGTAGGAACTATTTTCTCGGTGTATCGCCGAAAAACTCCCGTAGGAACTCCACCAACTCTCGAAGATGCACTACAAAAAGGAGTAGAACAAGTAGCAGCAGGTTATATTATTTATGGCTCATCTAATATTTTGGTCTATACTACAGGCAAAGGCGTAAATGGATTTACCTATGACCATAGTATTGGCGAATTTATTTTATCGCATACCAATATCAGAACTCCAGAAGATGGAAGTATTTTTTCGTATAATGAGGGAAATTGCAACGATTTTACTCCAGCTATTCAAGATTATATAAAAGAATGTAGAGAACGTAAATATTCGGCTCGTTATATTGGGTCTTTAGTTGCAGATTTTCATAGAAATATGTTGAAAGGTGGCGTATTTTTCTATCCTGCAACCGCAAAAGCACCTGTAGGAAAATTGCGAATTATGCACGAATGTAATGCTTTAGCATTTATCATAGAACAAGCAGGCGGAAAAGCAACAGACGGCACACAAAGAGTTTTAGAAATTCAACCTACAGATTTACACCAAAGAATACCACTTTTTATTGGTTCTAATAAAATGGTAGATAGATTGACAGGTATGTAACTATTTGATAATCAAAACTTTCCAAGTCTTTAAGACTTGGAAAGTTTAAAAAAAGGCACTCCTATTGAATTTTTAATAGATTTTCAAAAATATTCTATTTTTTACAACATTTTTATGAAAACAGCAATCGTACTTGGTGCATCTGGTCTGGTTGGCACAGAATTAACCAAACAATTACTCGAAAATCCTGCTTATGAAAAAGTCCTAATTTTGGTTCGCAAAGAGATACATTTGCAACACCCAAAATTAGTACAACATTGTATTGATTTTGATAATTTTGCAAAGTATGCGAACTTAATTCAAGGAGATGATGCTTTTTGTTGTTTGGGAACAACGATGAAAATAGCAGGTAGCAAAGAGGCTTTCTATAAAGTAGATTATGAATATGTAAATAATTTTGCACGTTTGGCGTTTCAAAATGGCGTAAAACATTTTGCTATGATTAGTGCAATGGGTGCAAATGCTAATAGTTTGGTATATTATAACCGTGTAAAAGGCGAAATAGAAAAAACAGTAAGTGCATACCGTTTTCATGCTACCTATATTTGTCGTCCTGCTATGTTGCTTGGCAATAGAGCCGAAAAACGAATAGGAGAGGAAATAGGTATGACTATTGGAAATATTTTTGGCTTTTTAATTCCAAACAAATATAAAAATATTGAAGCTGCACAAGTAGCAAAAGCTATGATAAAATTAGTGTTGCAAGGAAGTTTGGGACTGTATCATATAGAATCTGACCAATTACAAAAGTTTTAAAGAATGTAGAAAAAAATTATAGCAATTTGCTTGGCAGGGTAATATGAAAACTTGTGCCTTTGTTTTCTTCGCTTTCTACGCTAATTTCGCCATTATTTTTTTCTACAAATTCCTTACACAACAAAAGACCTAATCCTGTGCCAAATTCGCCATCAGTTCCTACTGTTGTATGCTTTTTGTCTATCCGAAAAATATCTGCTAATAATTCTTTTGGAATGCCCACGCCTGTATCTATTACAGATATTTTTACAAAATCTCCTGTTGTTAATGCTTCGCTATACATAGTAATTTTACCACCATTGTTTGTAAATTTTAAGGCATTTGCAATGAGGTTAGTAAATACAACTTGTAAATGATTCTTGTCTGCCACAACTACCAAATTTGCTGGAATATTGCATATAATTTTAATATTTTTGCTTTTTGCCTTTGCCTCTAATAATTCGATGGTAAGTGTAGCTATTTCAATAATTTTGCAATTTTCAGGCTTAAACTCTACAGCATTCATTTGACTTCTTGCCCAAACTAATAAATTTTCTAAATATTTGGCAGAGGCTTTTACATTTTTTTCCAAATCTGAGGCTATACTACGTATTTCATCTGTACTCATTTCTATTTCAAAATCGGTAAGCAAAGACAAAAAACCACCTAAAGCATTCAAGGGGCTTCGCAAATCGTGAGCTAAAATAGAAAAAAACTTGTCTTTGGAGGAATTAAGCTCGGTTAATCTGGTTTCCGATTTTTGTACTTCGTTCAGTGCTTCTTCTAAATCTTTTAATTGTCGGCTAATAATCGTATTTTTGATAGAAAGTTCTTCTTTTTGTTGCATAATTTCTATGCTATTTATTTGTATTTGTTTGGTTCTTTCTTCTACTTTTTTCTCTAACATTCTATTCATCGTTAGCAATTCCAAATTTTGCTCAACCAATAATTTTTCTTTATAATAGCTTTTCAAACCTTCTTCTACGGTTAATATCAAATCTCGTCTTTCCCAAGGTTTTGCAATATAGCGGTATAAATTGGCATAGTTTACGGCATTGGTAACACCTGCTAAACTTGCCTCGCCTGTCAATAAAATTTTGATAGATTCTGGCACTAATTGATGTAGTTTTGCTAATAGCTCATCACCTTTCATATTGGGCATCATATAATCAGAAATAATTAAGGCTACTTCTGTATTATCTTTTATAAAATCAGCAAATAATTCCAAAGCATTTTGCCCACTTTCCGCTATTTCTACAATAAATCTATCTCCCATAGCCGATTTTAATTCTGTTTTTAAGCTATTAAGCACTATTTTTTCATCATCTACACAAAGAATTACAGGTTTATTCATTTTAGTTAGTTATTATAGATATTGTTAGCAAAAAGTTATACGATTTACAAAGTTAGCTTATTTATTATTTTTTGCAAACAAATCAATAAATTATCAAAATTTTAACAATAAATCCAAATATTTTATTTTTTATTTTTGCAGATTTGCAACCTTTCTATTTTTGCTTTGTCTTTACTACAAATAACCTACAAAAAACGTAAAAATATGAAACGTATAGACATCTTTATTTGGTTAGCTTTTTTTATATTATGCTACCATAGTGCAATTTGCAAAGACAAAAAAGAGGAAGTAAGCAAAACTATTTCTGAAAAATACACCACAGACAAAGATACCAAATTGGATATCAAAAACCGATATGGCAAAGTACACATTAATACGTGGACAAAAAACGAAATAACCGTAGATATTACCATGAAGGCATTTGGCAAAAATAAAGAAAAGGCACAAGAAATTTTAGACCGTATCAAAATTAATTATGCAAAAACAGGCAATAACATTGCCTACGAAACTGAAATTTTACAAGAAAAATCTTCTTGGTGGGGAAATTGGGATTCATGGTTTGATAGCGAAGACAAAGGATTTGAAATAAATTATGTAGTGAGTATGCCAATAGAAAATGCTCTTAGATTAGAAAACAAATATGGTGCAGTCTATATAGACAATTTTAATGGAGCATTGGACTTGGAAGTGAAATACGGCAGTTTGAAAGCTAATAAAATGAGTGGAGTGCGAAAAAACATACAAATTTCTTATGGTAAAGGAGAAATTGAGTATATAGAAGCTGGAAAATTGGAGTTTAGATATAGTTCGGGCAGAGTAGAAGAAGTAGGGGAAATAACTTTGTTAAATAAATATGGCAGTTTCAAAATCAATAAAGCACAAAAAATAGATACACAAACGCAATATGGCAGCTTATCGGTGCAATCTATTGACGAATTGACAGGCGAAATAGCATATTCGGGTTGTGATATTGGCGAATTGCGAAAAAAATTGGTGATAGAAGTTCGTTATGCAAGTGGCTTTCAAGTGGATAAAGTAGCAGCAGGTTTTGAAAAAATAGACATAGATGGTGCGTATAATTCTATCAAATTAGGCTTTGACCCAAAAGCTGCTTTTGATTTTAAGGTAGATACCCGTTATGGCAGTTTTAAAAGTGGATTAAGTAACACTAATTTTAATATTCAACGAGAAAATAATAATAATGATTATTACGAAGGCACTGTAAATAGCAAAGGCGGAAATGTAACTATTAAAATTAGTTATGGCAGTGTAAAGTTTTTGCAATAAGTAATGGAAGTGATGTAAATAATGGATAAGCAAGACTTTCCAAGTCTTAAAGACTTGGAAAGTTTAGTGGAACTGTTGGAAAGTTTAAAAATGGCACTTCTAAGAAAATTTTACACTTTATTATCTACTAAGATACCATGATGTAATGCCATACTTTTATTCATTTTTTTGTCTAAACTTACGTCTATTCGCCCAACACAAATTCCTGCCCAACCTACTTGATTTACAATAACTTCGCTACCTTCTGGAGTTAAGGCTACCATTGGTTTTTCTAACAAAGTGTGTGTATGTCCGCCAATAATCAAATCTATTCCATTGACACTATTTGCCAAAACTATATCCGAAATTAGTTTTGGGTCTTCGTATTTATAGCCCAAATGCGAAAGGCAGATAATCATATTACATTGCTTTGCCTTGAGTTCTTGCACCATTTCTTTGGCGGTATCTATAGGATTGCTATGTTGCATATCTCCATATAATTTTTTTGGAACAAGCCCTTTTACATCTATTCCAATGCCAAAAACTCCTACTTTAAACTTGCCTTTTTGGAAAATTGTGTATGGTTTGGTAACATCTTTGAGAATAGTTTTAGAAAAATCATAGTTTGCCACCAACATTTGAAATTTGGCATGTGGTTGTTGCTTTAAAAAACCTTCTAAACCCAAATCAAAATCGTGATTGCCCATAGTGGCAGCATCATAACCCATTTCGGACATCAATTTGTATTCCAATTCGCCACCAAAAAAATTAAAATAAGGAGTACCTTGAAAAATATCGCCAGCATCTAACAACAATACATTTTTTTCTACTTTTCGTATTTTTTCTATCAAATTAGCTCTGCGGGACATACCTCCCAAACCATGCCATTGTGCATTATTTTTGCCAAATGGTTCTATACGAGAGTGCATATCGTTAGTATGTAAGATGGTAAGTTTGTAATCATTTGCGTCTTCAGGATTTGCCATTATATCTGTAAGAGAAGACAAACCTAAGCCGACAGCAGCCCCCGAAAGCAATGTGTTTTTCAAAAATTGACGACGTTCCATAGAAAAAGTCAAGAAAAAGTAAAAATGAATAAATAGTTTTGATTGATGATTGTGTATAGAACTACAAAGTTATTTATTTTTTTAAAAACAGCAAATATCTCTGTTTTTATTGCGTAGTACGTAGCTCCAGCTACGTACTTTTTGCAGTAAAATTCTTTAATTTTTATCTACCTTTAGCAATTCAAAATAAAATAACTCTTCGGCAAATTGTGGATTTTCTACGTTACCTTTTAAAGTTAGTGTTTGAAAATCTTTTGTAGGAAAAATAGTTTGGTATTGGTTCGCAAATTCGCTATTTTTTACCTTCATTGGCATTGCAAAATCAGCTTCGTCTGCCTGCCAACGATAATGTAAAATTGTATTTTTCTTATCTTGGCTTAGGTAATATACTAATTTTGGAGGTTTGGCATAGCGTAAATATTGGTTAAAAATTGGTAGTAGATTTTTGCCTGTTTTTTCACTAAAAAACGAAATTGTTTGCTCGGTAGTAACTTGCGAAATCTTAAATTTTTCGGCATATTCTTTTAAAGTTGCAAACCAAATACTATCATTGTCGATAGTATTTCGCAAACTATGTAACAACCAAGTTCCTTTGTAATAAATATCCGAGCCTACCCAACCATCATAATTAACTCCCAAATGCCCCAACATAGGTGTAACATTGGCTATATTTTTGCGTTGTTTCCACAAATATTTTAAGGCTTCTTTGTAGCCTTTTGTGTATTCCATATATAAAGTTTCGGTATATGTTGTAAAACTTTCGTGTATCCACATTTCTGCGTGGTCATTGACACTCAACGAGTTACCAAAATATTCGTGTCCACTTTCATGAATAAGAATAAAATCAAAACCCTCTTCCAAATTTTTGTAATTGTTGCCGTATGCTATTGCACCTTGATGTTCCATACCCCAATAAGGAGTTTCTACCAAAGCATAACCATCTTGCCAAAAAGGATATTTCCCAAAATATTTTTCAAAACAAGCCAACATTGTTTTTGCTTGTTGAAAATGCTTTTCGGCTTTTGTTTTGTTGTAATCTAATACATAATAGTCTACTTGCAAAGTATCTTTTCCACTTACATAGATGTCTTTTATTTGGGCATAATTGGCAATATTTAGCGTAACATTATAATTATTGATAGGATAGGAAACTTTCCATTCAAAACCTGTAAAATTATCACTTGTATTTTTCTGCGATTTTAAATTGCCATTGGCAACACAGATTAAACCTTTTGGCACTTCGCAATAAATTCGCATACTGTCTGGTTCGTCAGACAAATGGTCTTTGTTAGGATACCAAATACTTGCACCAATGCCTTCACAACTTACGCCCAACCAAGTCCGTTGTTGTTTGTCTTTTGCAAAAGTAAAACCACCGTCCCAAGGCGGATTAACTGCTATAGTAGGTTTTCCATGATAATATACTGCGAGAGAATTGCAGATACCTGTAGCAGTAATTGTTTGTGGCGTGGCAAATTCTACAAAAAATGCCTTGCCTTCTCGTACAAAATTTAATTTTTTGTTATCCGCAACAATGCTATCAATAGCCAAGTTTTCAAATAAATCTAATTGCAGTTTTTGGAATGGTTGTAGAACTTTGTAGCTAATTTTATTATATCCTGAAATTGCTTGATTGTCTATATCGACACGCAAATTGAGGTCATAATGTACTACGTCAAAACAAGTTCGCAAAGGCGAAAGACTCCCACGCAAACTATCTTGTTTGGTATAGATATGCTGTGCATGTGTGAAAAAAGGAAGAAAAAATAATAAATAAATTAGATTTTTTTTCATAAAATTACAATAAAAATAACAATTAAAGTGGTTTAAATTTCCTATTCTGGTTTACAAATTTACTTATTTGTCATAAATAATGTAAGTTGCGTAGCAGAATGACAAAACTTTATTTTTTAGAGTTTATTAATCATTGCTGTAGCATAGACTTTAGTCTGTGCATAATGTCCATGCACAGACTAAAGTCCAATGCTGTTCGGCTAAGAAATTTGTTTTTTAGTGCCGTAGGCACGAAATATTTATAGCAGTGCCTTTTTCCATTCCTCCAAGTGCCGTAGGCACGAAATATGTCGTGCCTAACGGCACTTAAAAAATTTATAATTATCTGATAATCAATTAATTATAAATTTTATATTTTTACTTCCTTAGCTGAACAGCATAGACTTTAGTCTGTGCATAATGTCCATGCACAGACTAACGTCTATGCTACAATTACAATTCCCCTACAATTTTCATAGTTTCCACACTTAACCAACATACTTTTTGCAACAATTCAATCACTTGTTCTTTATAATCTGCAAAATTGTAATTATTAAACTGTTCTTGAATGGTTTTGTCATCAGATTTATAGGGTTTGTACTGGTCTAAAATCCACTCAATAGCACTCCGATTACCGAGTTTATATGCCAAAGCCTGTGCAGGAACTCCACACAAAGTAGTCAATTCGTCTATTTCTATGTTTCCGTCTTTGATTTTCAGAATAGGATAAACCGTAAAAGCTGTATCAACCTCCGCAACTTCTTTGTCTGTATCTTCTGTTTTTTTCTTTTTTCCTGCCTTTTTAGCCTTAAAACCCTCTAAATCAATGTCTTTTCTTTCTAACAAAGGTTCGTAATTCGTAATTTCTAATTCGTAATTCAAATGCAACTCCATCAACTTCCGCCCTGCCTCTGCATATTTCCAAAAATCTGCATACAAAGGAATACGAGGAAATTCACGTTTTAAATTTTGTTCATACGTGGTTCTGTATTCGGGTTTGTGCAAAACCGCATAGACATAATGAAAAATATCGAGTTTGGTTATCTCCGAAACCTTGGCATCGGAAACCTTGTCAATGGTCGAAGACCTTGACAATGGTTGTTTCGTGTTCATTACAGTACGATTGTCAAGGTCTTCGACCGTTGCCAACGTACTTGACCTACTATAATGCTCACGAAACAACGCCAACGCCCAATCCGTTATATTTTCTACTCTTTCGCCATTGGAATAACGGTAGAGAGGAAGGCATTGACCATTTGGTGTAAATTGTAAATGTGGAATATATTTTGTTGCAAGAATATGAAACGGATGCGACATTCCTACACCTTTTACACTAATGCAAATATTTTCACCATCATATATAGATGGCATTCTATAAAGCATTTCATTCATATCACTACTAAAATAATAATATTGCTTTATAAATGGTCTAAAATGAGATACAACGATTTTTTTTGCATCTGCTGCCATTTTTTTGTTCTTTCGTAAATGTTTTTTTAAATCTCTTGTCCACTTTATTGTTTGCTCTAAATCATCATCTAAAAACTCTTTCCCTTGCTTTTCTTGTAAGGTTTTGTTATAAAAAGCGTAGAAAAAAGATACTTTTTTTTCTAAATTACCTTTATCAAAATCATACACCCATTCATCTCGATTACTAACAACCCCCAGAGAATACAATTCAAAAATAGCATCTTTACTTTTTCCTGATTTAACATCTTTGCTACACACAAGAATAAGGTCATCAAAACCATTATTTTCGTCTGCTAAATTTATCCAATTTGCATTTTTATCGGGCTTAATGAGTTGAAAATCAATGTCTTGTAATTTGGTATTTTTAAACCATTCGAGTTTTTCGGTTTTGGTTTGTTCGTCTTCGAGAGAGAAATAATAGATTTTGGCTTTTTTTTCCATATATTTTTTACTTATTACTTATTTGTTGTTTGTATGTCTGTTGTAATTTTGCCAAATTGTAAGGCAGAATCATCAGGTGTTAGCACATAATTAGCCAAATATTGTTTCAACTTAATTTCATTCCAATATTTTTCGACAGGATTTTTTGTAATTTTTTTACGAATAAGCTCCAAATACATCTCTATAATTGTAAATTGTACTTTTGGATAATGACTATAAATATTTTCCTGTACTTTTGTTTTATCAAATTCAAACGCAATTTTTCCATATTTTTGTTCATAATGCACCAAACCAATAACCAAAGTATGTTCATTGGCTTGTGAATAACGGTATTCGAGTGGGCAATAAAAAATAAGATTTTCCATTATATTGTCATTTTAAGCAATGTAATAAAGCAATATCATTTACTCTTTTTCTTTCAACTTTGCTATTTCTTTGTCAAAATCAGACAAATATTCTTGGTCTTGTACTATTCTAAATTTGTCATATTGTTCTTCTGCCAATTCTTTGGCAACTTCTGCCGACACTTTTCCTGCTCCTTCCAAAATTTCATAATCATTAAATTTCAAAAAAGCCTCTAATTTGTCTATCCATTCTGTCATCAATATTTTTTGTTGCTTTTTAGCTTGATTTTCGGCGTAATCCAAATACATTGTAACAACTCTATTCAATTCACTAATTTCATTTTCGAGCAAATAGTTTTTAGCAATACTTACGTCTTTTTTCAGAATTTTTCCATCAGGTGCATTTTTCCAAGTCATCAAGCCCATGTTTTTAGTGTCTGTTGTCTACCCACTTCTCTATTTCCTTCCATTTGAACTACTCGAATTTTTCGAGTAGTTGCATTTTCTACTAATTCCCCACTTTTATATATTTCTTTGAGATGATAAGTAATTGTATGAGCTTCTACTGCAAATAATTCTGCCATTCTTTTTTGGTTAAGCCAAAAAGTTTCGCCTTCATAAATTACTTCTATTTTTATTTTGCCTTCGGGAGTGCTATACAGCAAAATATCATTAAATTGAATAGGATTGTCCATAGTTATTTATTTTTATTTTACAAAAGTAGCTTTTTATTTTTTATTTTTCCCTATTTTCACCAAAAACATAATTGCCACGCCTGTTTGTATTCCAAAAACATTGTTTTTTGTTCCCGAAATTTTAGGATTTGCTATTTTTATTGCAAGTTAAATTCAACTAATTTGATAACTAAGATTTTTGTAAATCAAAAACAAAATCGTATCTTTGTAAAGTCATACAGAATAGACCGTTACGGACGTATGCGCATGGTGGCTTATAGCAATATAAGTCTGGGCTATGTGGCGCTATATAGTATGCTATCCGCTATTTCTTTTTAGAAGTAGCGGATTTTTGTTTATAGAAAGTTTGCAAAGCCAATTCTTTTTTTCCTGTCCGTATTTCCTCCACATAAATATATTTGCAAAGTTCTTCTTCCTTTGTATATTTTAGCAAATCACGTTGGGCTGTGTTTTTTTCGCCTGTTTCTATATTATCAAATTGCGTTACAATTTCAGGTATTTTTTCAAAATCTTCTATGGTGATAGCTATTTGCCCACGTTTTTCCTCTGTTTTAGGATTTCCGTGATGACTAAATGCGTGTCTAATAGCAAAATTATCTATAATTCTGCTAAAATCACTTACATCAAAACCTGTTTTCGTTTTCAACAAACTAACTTCTTGTTCTGATAATTTTTCTAACACAAATTTCTCTTGTTTATGTGTTGGTTTTTCGAGGCTTTTGGCTACAAACTCTATTAATTTTTTCATTTGTTTATTTTTTATAAAACAAAGGTATTCACAAGACCTAAAATAAAAAAGGACAGGGTTAGAATAGCTTTTAAGGGCTATTTTAGAAATTTGCCTTTTTATTTTTTCCCTGTTTTCACCAAAAACATAATTGCCACGCCTGTTTGTATTCCAAAAACATTGTTTTTTGTTCCCGAAATTTTAGGATTTGCCCTCACATCTGATTTTGTATCTACAATAATACATTCGTCAAAATCTCTTTCTATAATTTTGCGAAAACCGTCAAAAGTTTTGCTATCAATAAAACTACGGTTCGTAACAAAGGCAATAATTCCTTTTTCTGCCACTCTGTCCATTGCCCAACGGTAAAAACGTGCATACATATCGTAAACTTTCGTTTTTTGTGCGGTACTTTCCTTGATATAAGTATCTTTGATACGTTTGTCAATTTCCGAATAAGTACGATTTTTATTGTTGTCATTTTCGTTTTGTTGGTTGGCATTGTAAGGCGGATTTCCAATAATAACCGAAATTTTTTGTTCATTTTGGTTTTTAATTCTTAGCGTATTTTCTGCGGTTACGCCAAACAAATCACCTTTTTTACCTGCATATTGCAGCCCACCTGTGCTATCCAACGTATCTACCCAACACAAATTTTTAAACTCTACATAGTCTTTCATACGGTTTTTGTAAGTGTATTCTATGTTGAGATTGGCAATGTAATAAGGCAAAATAGCTACTTCGTTGGCGTGAATTTCGTTTTTGTACTTATACTCGAGGTCTTGTTTGGGCAAATAATTGAGTAAATCCGTAACAAAAGTACCTGTTCCTGTGGCAGGGTCAAGAATATGCACATTTTTATCACTCAAAGTTTTGCCAAAATGCTTTTCTAACAAGTAATCTGTACTTTCGAGCATAAAATTGACAATTTCCTTTGGCGTGTAAACAATGCCCAACGTATCGGCAGCTTTGGGGTTGTAAGCCTTATAAAAATTCTCATAAATACCTTTCAAAAACTCTTGTTTTTGGCTATAATCTTGCATTTCCGTTGCCCTTGCTTTGATTTGTGCATAATAAGGTCGTGAAGCTGCTAAGGTTTTGCGTTTGACATCTCCCGAAAAAAATGTTTGTTCAATCTTTTTCAATGCCTTCGCAATATTATTTTCCTCGTGAAAAACCTCGTCATCAAACACAGCTTTAAAAATATCCTCCGTCAAAATATGTTGTATCAGCATTTCGTCAATATCCGATAATTTGATATTGGGGTTAATTGCCTCTTGACAAATGGCAAAAAAATCAGCCCTAGACTTCGCAAATTCGCTGCTGCTGCTTTCATTTTGCTTGGCTATCATTTCACGCAGCACCTCAATAATTTGCGGTAAATCTGTCTGAAATTGTGTAATAGCCTGTTTAAATTCCTTAATTTCCGTTCTTTCGTAGGCAATAAATTGAGAGATAAGTTGGTGCAATGCCTGTTTATCTTCAATCTCTATTTTTTGTTTGCTATCTCCTTGTATCAAAACTGCGTGAATAGAATTTTCTATCAAAAAGTTAAACATAGGGTAATTGCTACGTTGTTTCTCTACGATTTCTTTTTCTATGTCATCATTTGCATCTTTTGCTTCCCAATAGCCATACCGAAACTTAAAGGCATCAACCACCACGCCATCAGGTCTTTTGTTAGAGCCTACAATGGTTTGTTCTTCTATCACTTCCAAATCCTTCGTTCTGCAATAATCATTGAGTAAGTTTTTGAAAGCCGATTTAATAGCTAATTCGTTTTGCGTAGTTGCCCTCGATTTTATTCTTTCGAGGTCTTTGTAATATTGGTTTATTCTTGTGATAGACATAGTTTGGGTTTTATTTGTATGATAAAAGCTGTACTAATTTTGCTAACCTTGACTAATAGCAGTTTTATAGATTTATTTTTCAATAAGCTATTTTGCATAACTCTAAAAGACTAAAACGTGAAAAAACTAATATTAGAATATACAAAAATAAAAATATTTTGGAAATAGTTTAGTGATTTATAAAAATAACTTGTATTGTAGGCTTTAGCGAGGCTGCTGTACTACGTAGCTCCAGGTACAAGATATTTGCATTTTTTTTTATAAATATTCTAAGAGTTTGTATAGCATATATTTTTATTGCAAATTTACAAAAAAAAACGCCAATGAAACCTATTTATGCAGAAACTATCACCATTGGTGATGAAATATTGTATGGGCAAATAGTAGATACTAATTCCCATTTTATGAGTGTCAAATTTGACCAAATTGGGATAAAAGTAATTCGTAGGACTTCGATAGGAGATGCCAAGCAGACTATTATTGACGCATTGCAAGCAGCCGAACAAGTTGCAGATATTATATTGCTTACAGGTGGTTTGGGACCTACCAAAGATGACATTACTAAAAAAGTTTTGGCAGAATATTTTGGTAGTACGTTGGTAATGAACAATGACGTTTTGACACATGTTAGCAATTTGTTTACCTCCAGAGGACGTGCAATGAATGATAGCACCGCATTGCAAGCCCTTGTGCCTGATAAAGCTACAGTAATTCATAACGCAGTTGGCACGGCACCTGGTATGTGGTTTGAAAAAAATGGAAAAATCTTTGTTTCTATGCCTGGTGTGCCACACGAAACCGAAAAAATGCTTATCGATATTATTATTCCTAAGCTAAAACAATATTTTACTTTGCCCGAAATAGTGCATCGTTTTATCAAAGTTATTGGCATTGCGGAATCTACGCTTTCCGAACTGATAGAATCGTGGGAACTTGCCCTGCCATCTCATATCAAATTGGCTTATCTACCTTCCAAAGGGCAAATAAGACTTCGTTTGACTGCATTAGGCGAATCTGCTACTGTATTACAAGAAGAAATACATCAACAAATAGAAGCAGTTAAACCCTTGATTTCCAAATACATATATGCTTATGATAATGAAGAGATAGAACAAACAATCGGAAAAATTTTGCTGGAACAAAACAAAACTATAGCCACTGCCGAAAGTTGTACTGGAGGTTTGTTGGCACATAGTTTAACACAATTTGCGGGTTCGAGTCGTTATTTTCTTGGCTCGGTGGTAAGTTATAGCAATGCTTCCAAAACAGATTTATTAGGAGTAGATGCTGTAGATATTCAAAAATTTGGGGCAGTTAGCGAAACTGTAGTACAACAAATGGCAATCGCAGTGCGTGAAAAATTTAAAAGTACGATTGGTGTAGCAACCACAGGCGTAGCAGGACCCGATGGTGGCACAGACGAAAAACCCGTTGGCACAGTTTGGATTGCCTACGCAGACGAACATGGCGTGCAAAGCAAATTGCTAACTCTTACGCAAGATAGAATCCAAAATATTAATATGACCAAAAATTTTGTTTGGAATTATGTGCGAATGCAATTAGCAGGCACAGAAAATAACCAATAACAAGCTAACTCAATATTTATTTATTATATTTATGTTACAAACAGAAAACAGTAAAAACCTTTTCGAAAAAGCAAAAAATTTAATCCCAGGTGGCGTAAATTCTCCTGTACGTGCTTTCAAAGCCGTAGGTGGAAATCCTATTTTTATGAAATCTGCCAAAGGTGCGTATTTGTATGACGAAGATGGCAACCGTTATATTGAACTAATCAATTCTTGGGGGCCTATGATTTTAGGACACGCAAACCCAATGATTGAGGAGGCTATTCGCAAAGCTATTCCAAATTCTCTTTCTTTTGGAGCACCAACCGCAAGAGAAGTAGAAATGGCAGCACAAATTACAAAAATGATGCCCTCGATAGAAAAAGTGCGAATGGTAAATTCGGGAACAGAGGCTTGTATGTCGGCAATTAGAGTAGCAAGAGGTTATACTGGTCGCAATAAATTTATAAAATTTGAAGGTTGTTATCACGGACATGGCGATGCGTTTTTGATAGCAGCAGGCAGTGGAGCAGTTACAATGGGCAGTCCTGATAGTGCAGGCGTAACACAAGGCGTAGCAAATGATACATTAACCGCAGCTTTTAATGATTTGAAAGCCGTAGAAATTTTATTTGAAGCAAATCCTAACCAAATTGCAGCTATTATTTTAGAACCTGTAGTTGGAAATATGGGTTGTGTATTGCCCGAAGAAGGTTTTTTGCAAGGTTTACGCAATTTGTGCGACAAATACCACGCTTTATTAATTTTTGATGAAGTAATGACAGGTTTTCGTCTTGCTAAAGGCGGTGCACAGGAATTATACCAAGTAAAACCAGATTTAACTACTTTAGGTAAAATTATTGGCGGAGGAATGCCTGTAGGTGCGTATGGTGGCAAAAAAGAAATTATGGACTGTGTGGCACCCGTTGGCAAAGTTTATCAAGCTGGTACTCTTTCGGGAAATCCAATAGCTATGGCAGCAGGTTTGGCAATGTTGCAATATTTGGATACACATCCCGAAGTGTACACAACTATTCAAAGTCATACAGAAAAAATAGTGCAGGGTATTCAAAATAATTTACAAAAATTAGGGTTATCTTATACCATTAATCATATTGGTTCTATGTTTAGTTTGTTTTTTACAGACCAAAAAGTTACCAATTTTGAAACAGCAAAGACATCAGATACCCAAAAATTTGCAAAATTTTTCCAAAATATGTTACAAAGAAATGTCTATTTTCCACCTTCGCAATACGAAAGTTTGTTTATTTCTACAGCTTTAAGTGCCGAAGATATTGCACATATAGAACAAGCAAGTTTTGAAAGTTTGCAATAATTGAATATTTGTAGTACAGAACAGTAGTACGGAACTGGAGTTCCGTACTACTGCAACTTACATGAAGAATAAAAATTACTATAAAAAAAATTATACTAAGTATGCCAAATAAGCAAACACATAAAACTATTTTTGATTATATTACTAAGCAATTAAAACAAATTTATGAAACAGTAGAAGCTGCTAATATAGCTTTTTTGTTGATGGAATACTTGTATGAAAGTAGCAAAATGGATATTTCTTTGCAAAAAGAGATACAAAATTTTGATGAAAATATACTAAAAGATTTGCTAAATAGATTGTTACATCATGAGCCAATTCAGTATGTGCTTGGTAGAGCATATTTTTACTTTGACTATTTTTTAGTAAATCGCCATACATTAATACCTCGTTCTGAAACAGAAGAATTAGTACATTTAATTATTCAAGAAAATAAATTGCGTAAAGGCTTGAAAATCATAGATATAGGTACAGGTACTGCATGTATTCCTATTACTTTATTTCATCATTTATTACAAGCCAATATATATGCTGTAGAAATCAATAAGGATACTTTGGAAATGGCAAAACAAAATGCCGAAAACTTGCAAGCAACTATTCACTTGTTACAAGCCGATATTTTGCAAATAGATAATCCAACATATAAAGATGTAGTAAGTAATTTTGAGCAAAAATTTGATATAATAGTAAGTAATCCACCTTATATTAGAGAACTCGAAAAAGCCGAAATCAAGCCAAATGTTTTGGTCTATGAACCAGCACAAGCATTATTTGTTCCTAATGAAAATCCATTGCTTTTTTACCAAGCTATTGCCGATTTTGCCTTAAAATATTTGGATAAGAATGGAAAATTATACTTCGAAATTAACGAATATTTGGGAGAAGAAACTAAAATAATGTTAGAAAATCGTAAATTTAGTAAGGTAAAAATTTACAAAGATTTACACAATAAAGATAGAATTTGTGTTTGTGAACTTGTACCGTAGCCTTTAGGCTGCAAGGTCTTTTTAATTACTAAATTCATATTAAAAATTAGCAAAACCATACATACATGATACTTTTAGAAAAATTACTAAATAACATACAATTTTTAGAAATTCGAGGCACTATTATAAAAATTGTAGATAAAATTAGCCAAGATTCTCGTAAAATTACTAAAAATTCCTTATTTGTAGCTATCAAAGGTACGCAAACTGACGGACACCAATACATAGCAAACGTATTGCAAGCTGGTGCTTCGGCGGTTGTCTGTGAAACGATGCCCGCAGAGGCTTTGCTTAGCGAATTTGCGTCTTGTACTTTTATACAAGTGCAAGACGCAACAGAAACTTTAGCTTTGTTGGCTTGTAATTTCTACGACAATCCGTCAAAAAAAGTCAAATTAGTAGGAGTAACAGGCACTAATGGCAAAACAACTACCGTTACGATGCTTTACAAACTCTTTAAGTCTTTGGGTTATAAAACAGGTTTACTTTCTACAGTACAAAATTATGTAGATGACGAAGTTTTTGAGGCAACACATACAACGCCTGATGCCCTAAGTTTAAACGAATTATTGGAAAAAATGCACAAAAAAGGTTGTCAATATGTGTTTATGGAGGTAAGTTCGCATGCTTTAGTGCAAAATCGTGTCAAAGGCATCGAATTTGCAGGGGCAGTTTTTACCAATATTACCCACGACCATCTGGATTATCACCAAACTTTTGACCAATATATCAAAGCCAAAAAAATATTATTTGACCAATTACCTAAAAATGCTTTTGCTTTAGCTAATAAAGATGATAGTCGGGCAAGCATTATGCTACAAAATTCTCTTGCAAAAAAATATTCTTTTGCCTTGAAATCGGGAGCTGATTTTAAAGCAAAAATAATTACTAATTCCATTATGGGATTACAATTACATATAGATAATATGGAGGTGTATTTTCAACTGATTGGAGAATTTAATGCCTATAATTTATTAGGAATTTATGCTGTAGCAATTTTATTGGGCGAAAACAAAGAAGATGTTTTGCGAGAATTATCGGGTTTGCAATCGGCGGCAGGTAGATTTGAGATAATTCGTTCTGCTAATAATATTACGGCTATTGTAGATTATGCCCATACGCCTGATGCTTTACAAAACGTATTGAAAACTATAGATAATTTACGAACAGGTAACGAAAATGTGTGGACAGTAGTTGGTTGTGGTGGTAATCGTGATGCAAGTAAACGACCAATCATGGCTGCTATTGCTTGTAAATTTAGTAATTATGTGCTATTGACTTCGGATAATCCACGTTTTGAAGAGCCTGAAAGTATTTTAGATGCTATGCAAAAAGGAGTTCCTATGACAGATGTAGCAAAAGTTGAAAAAATTACCGACAGAAAGCAAGCTATTGAAAAGGCTTGTAAATCTGCTAAAAGTGGCGACATTATTCTTATTGCAGGCAAAGGGCATGAAGATTATCAAGAAATCAAGGGAATTAAATATGATTTTGATGATAGAAAAATAGTTAAAAGCTATTTAAGTTAGTGTTTTTTATATACGATTGTCAAGGTCTTGACGGGAATACCTAAGCCATTGCCAACGTATATAAAAAATACTAACTTAAAAATTACTATTAAAGTGGGATATTGCCATGTTTTTTTCTTGGCAATTTTGCTACTTTATTTTCAAGCATTTTGAAAGCCGTAATCAATTTTTTGCGAGTTTGTTCGGGCATAATTACCTCGTCTATATAACCTCTGTGTGCTGCTTTGTAAGGGCTTGCAAATTTATTGGTGTAATCGTCGACTTTTTCTTGTAATTTTGCTTCTGGATTTTCGGCTTGTGAAATTTCGTGTTTAAAAATAATTTCGGCTGCACCTTTTGCACCCATTACGGCAATTTCGGCATTTACCCATGCGTAGTTCATATCTGCTCCAATGTGTTTGGAGTTCATTACATCATACGCACCACCGTATGCTTTGCGTGTAATTACTGTTATGCGGGGAACAGTAGCCTCACTAAAAGCATACAATAATTTTGCACCATTGCTAATAATTCCATTCCATTCTTGGTCTGTCCCTGGCAAAAATCCTGGAACATCTACCAACACTAACAAAGGAATATTAAAAGAATCACAGAAACGAACAAATCTCGCAGCTTTTACGCTGGATTTGATGTCCAAACAACCTGCTAAAACTGCAGGCTGATTGCCTACGATTCCAATAGACCTTCCTCCAATGCGTGCAAATCCTACTACTATATTTTCGGCAAAATCTTTATGTACTTCTAAAAAACCTATTTCCGAATCAATGATATGATGAATAACTTCTCGCATATCATAAGGTTGATTAGGGTTTTCAGGAATAAGTGTATTTAATTCGGGACGTAATTCATTGCCATTACTGGTATAAGGCAACATTGGAGCTTCGTCTTCGCAATTTTGAGGGATAAATGACAAAAGCCTTTTCAAATGTTGAATACAATCTACTTCGTTTTCGCAAGAAAAATGTGTTACGCCACTTTTGGTGCTATGGGTGCTTGCACCGCCTAATTCTTCAGAACTTACTTCTTCGTGAGTTACCGTTTTTACTACATTAGGACCCGTAACAAACATATAAGATGTATTTTGTGTCATTAAAATAAAATCTGTGATGGCAGGGGAATATACTGCACCACCAGCACAAGGTCCCATAATAGCTGATAATTGCGGAATTACGCCAGATGCTAAAGTATTTCTATAAAAAATATCTGCATAACCACCCAAAGAATTTACGCCTTCTTGTATTCTTGCACCGCCAGAATCATTCAAACCAATGACAGGGCAACCGTTTTGCATTGCCAAATCCATAATTTTACATATTTTTTCGGCATTTGTTTCAGACATAGACCCGCCAAGTACGGTAAAATCTTGCGAAAAAACATATACAATTCGTCCATCAATAGTTCCATAACCTGTTACTACACCATCTCCGAGATAATGTTCTTTTTCGAGTCCAAAATCTTTACAACGGTGCATGACAAATTTTCCTATTTCTTCAAAAGAACCTGCATCAAGCAATAATTCTACCCTTTCTCGTGCCGATAATTTCCCTTTTTTGTGTTGCGAAGCTATTCTTTCTTTGCCTCCACCTTGCAAAGCCTCCTCATTTTTTTGTGCTAATTCCGTCTGTTTTTCGGTTAAAGTTTTCATATAGTTGTATTAGGTGCGTAATTAAATTAGATAATTAAACTGCAATATAATAAATATTTGATAAGCAATACCTTGATTTACTATTTCATAAATCCTATTTCATACCTATTATTAGGTCTGCAAATTGCACAAAAAAAATAGATTTACACAACAAGCTAATTAATTTTTAAATTTTAAGTTAAAAATAGCTATAGTTGTTATTATTAACTTACCTTTGTCCTCTTTTTTAACTTAAATAACTTAATTAAAACAATGTACATTAAAATAACTTTATTATCTCTTTTAACTATTTTGTTTTTTAGTCTGCAAACGTATGGACAAATTAACACAAGTACACGGACTAGCACCACTGTTTCGCAAGTTGGTATTACCTTGGGTAAGGATATAGAACTCCGAGAAGGACAAACCTATAAGCTCAAAAATAATACAGGGATTGATTTTGAAACCAAAATCAAAGTATTAGAATTAGACCCTATGGGCAATGTTCCAAAATATTATTTTACGGCTCTTGTTGGTATAGGTAGTCTTGAATCTTATAAGCTAAGAATCGGTGGCAGTATGGAGCTTACAGGCAAATTCAAATATTTTAAAAATCCTAAATTACGGTTTGATAGTTTTGTATCTTATAACTTTATTAGTAGCAATTCATATAATGCTACAAATACTGGTAGCAGTAATCAACTTCGTACCAATGTAGGTATTCAGTTTGTACCATTTCGTTTTTCAAGCTACCATTTTGGTTTTTTTCGTCCTAAAATATATTTTTCGAAAACTACCACATACGACCCTGTAACAAAAAACAATGTATCAGTAGATTTGGCATCTAAACATAAATTTGTTAGAGAAATAGGCTTTAGAGCAGGGGTATTATACAATTCTCTAAACTATGTCTATCAAAATCGTGATATCAATCCTGATGTCAATTATACTATTCAACAAAATACTGCTGGTGCTTATGCTGGTATTAGTTATGGCACAGTAAGAAATCTTGTAATAGGTAGTGATAAATTAGGTATTTATAAACATAGCAAATACAATGAATTGTATTTTGATTTCTTATATGCCCCAACCAGCTATGTAGCAACAGTTTCGCAAGGTGGTACTGCTGATGCTACGCCGAGTTTGTCTAATATAGGCTATCGTTTTGTTCTCAATTTTATTAGAACTTCTTTTCAAAATCATATTAGTTTACAATCTTCTTTTGAATTTGGAAGATACCCAGGGGTAGAAAATAATGGGTATGTGGGATTAAATATAGGCATTGCTTATTCTCCACGTAAAAAATATAATGTAGATGAAATAAGTTCTGAACTTGGTGGCATTGCAGGTACAGTAGTTACAGATGGTACTGGTGATATAGACAGCATTCTTAGTTTGAAAAAGAAACCATACGATTATGTTACCAAAAACAAAAAAGGATATTATATTTTGGAAGAATATGACAAATTGTATGCACGTAAGCCAATGAAAATGGTAACAACCAGTCGCGAATTTATTGTTACTACCACTAACACTACTTCAAGTACCCGTACAGGAAGAACCATCAGTAGCAATAGCACTTCAAGAAAAGTTACCTATAATTATTATTATGGTGCTTTTGATGGCACGCAACAGTCTGTACGGTTTTGTGATTTTTCTTCGCCACGAGATTATCGCAAAGATGTGTTAAGTCAATACTTGAAAGAATCTCCTCTTGCCGATGCTTATTATATCAATACAATCACTCGTAATAGACGAATAAGACGTACTTTTACAGGTTTGCTAATAGCTGGGATTGCAACAAGTCTTGTAGCATATCTACAAAATGAACAACAGGTGAGTAATGTTGCAGCAGCTTCAACTTTGGGAGTTTGGCTTATAGGTG
>JBIKRY010000262.1:0-6812 GCA_044348925.1 Bernardetiaceae bacterium | reverse complement strand
CACAAGCACAAAAGTTCAATTTTTATTCAAAAGTTCAATTTAGCACTTTCGCCCCGCTTTTCGCCAAACCAATGTTAGGCATTTTTTATTGTTGTCGTACTAACTCTATCGTTTGAGAGCATAGTTTTTCAATTTGTTGAATAATACTACTTGCAGGTATTGGGTTCTCTCTCATTCCTGCGTGGTTAATATCGTTGCGTATATTACCTAAAATCTGCCAAATGTCTGCAAATTTCTTGCCTTGCTCAGTCATTTGAAGAAAAGGATTATCGTTTCTAATTGTACTATTTAGTAAAATTTCTGCTTGTTCTCTCTGTGTGAGCATATCAAAGTTATAAATACTACATACTTTTGATACAACTAATTCTCTTGACAAAGTAACTGCTTGTTGATACTGTTTGGTGTCAAGATAATACTGAATAATTTCAGTCTGTGCATTTATTCCACTTTTAGAAAAAACGGTTTCATCAATAGAGAATTTCGCAAACTTCTCTGTTATTTTATCAAGCAAAGATTTAAAAGGTTTCGCTTTGCTTAAATTGTCTGTGTCTGAATATGATTGAGTTATTTTTTCAGGTAGTTCTTTCGCTATATTTAAAATTTCTTGTGGTCTTACTACGGAAAAGGCTTTTGTCATATCAGATAATTTTTGTCCTACACTTTTTAAACCTTTTGGTAGATAATCATTTTTACTTTTATAGGCTTGATTGTGTATATTGATTATCAACTCTGATAGCAATGTAGCATCTCCCTTTTTTATGAAGTTATCCGTTGCAAAAGACCAAGAAATTAAGTCTAAAAAAGGTTTTAAATCAAAAATAGGTGAAATTCCATTCTCGTCTTTTGCGTCAAACGCACCATATAAAATATAATCAACTTTTACATTCTTTGTTACTTGAAGGTAAACTGCGATTGCCAATAATAGCATTGGCTGAGAACGGAAGCCGTGTGTAACGTCAATGATTATATTTTGATTTTCAGGTACTATGTCTGCAACTACTTGAAACATATCCCAAAGTTCTTGCTCGTTTTTACCTGCTTTTATCGGTATCATTTCAAACTCACAAACCTGTTCTAAATTAGACTTATGGGCTGTTTCAGCCTGTTCGGTCATTATGACAAAAGTCTTATCAGGTTTGAATAAATCATTAATTGCTTTTATGATGTATGGACTTGTTTCAGACTGCTTACCATTGAATTGATAAGTAGTTGGTTGATAAGTTCCTGTTCCTATGACTGATATGAGTATCATTTGGTATTAATTTATTTTTCTAAAATTGCCTACAACTCGTTAATATACGCACCTTGCCTATATTTTTCAAATATAAAACTAAATTATACAAAACCAATAAAAACTTCAAAATAAATAACCACAACCCTCTTTTTAAACTAAATAGCAAGTCAAACAATACAAAATGCGTACTTCGTATTTTGTATTATTTGGCTAATCACAATACAAAATACGCACTTTATTTTATTCAATTTCCACAAACCTCGCCTCCTCATTTCTGTCTGCTAAGATTGTATTTTTTCGTTTTACAAGAACATTTTTTTAGCATTTCTCCATTTTTTTTCGTAAAAAATTCTCTTTTGTATTTTTAGTAGAAACTTTGTTGTATAAGGTCTTCAATATTTCAAATGCTATGCTAATAAACCGTTTTTTAGAGAATAGCAAAATTTATTAGCAATACAATTATGGTAGTAAAAATGACAAAAAAATTAGGTTTATTACACCAAAATTTTTATTACATAATTTTATTGATTTTTTAATTAAATAACTAAATAAATGATAAGTCTTAGTAAAAAATTTGATACAGAAAACCTAAAAAAAATATTGTAACTTGATTTATCAAAAGCAAAATCCTATCTTTACCGCACACATAACCACAACACCAATGACTTATTACCACAAATTGGGCAATATTCCCCCAAAAAGACACATACAATTTAAACAGCCAGATGGAAGTTTGTATAAAGAAGAATTAGTAAGTTCTCGAGGTTTTTCGGGTATCTATTCCAATCTTTATCACACTTACCAACCAACAAAAGTAAAACAAGTATTACCCCCAAAACCTGCTGCGGTAAAAATTGCCGAAAATTACACAGCTTTACAAATGACACATTTAAAAACTTGTGATTCCAAAATTACAGGAAACGATTTTTTAGATGCACGTATTCCTATGCTTACCAATAGTGATGTTACGATTTCTATTTGTAACCCAGCTGCCAAAACAATGGATTATTTTTACAAAAATGGCGAAGCTGATGAAGTAATCTTTGTGCAAGATGGGGAAGGAGAATTATGGACACAGTTTGGTCGTGTGCCATTCAAAAAAGGAGATTATGTAGTCATTCCACGCACTACTATTTTCAAAACGGTTTTTCATTCCGAAATAGTCAAATTGTTAATCATCGAATCTAAATCTCCTATCGAAACCGTTAGCCATTACCGCAATGATTTAGGACAATTATTGGAACATTCTCCATATTGTGAAAGAGATTTTCACCCACCAGTAGAGCTAATTCACGAACTTGGCGAAAAAGATACTCTCGTAAAAATTCGTAAACAAGGCATGATGTACGAATATTTGTATGCTTTTAGCCCGTTAAATGTGATTGGTTGGGACGGGTTTTTGTATCCTTATACGTTTTCTATCTATGATTTTGAGCCTATTACAGGGCGTATTCACTTGCCACCGCCTGTTCACCAAACTTTTCAGGCACAGAATGCCTTTGTAATTTGTTCTTTTGTGCCACGCTTGTTTGATTATCACCCTTTGGCTATTCCAACGCCTTATAATCATTCTAACATAGACTCTGATGAGGTATTGTTTTATGTAGATGGCAATTTTATGAGTCGTAGAGGAATTGACAGAGGTTCTTTTACCATTCACCCTGGAGGGTTGCCACACGGGCCTCACCCTGGTACCGTAGAGGCAAGCATTGGAGCAAAAGAAACCAAAGAATATGCAGTAATGATAGACACTTTCAAGCCTTTGTATGTTACAGAAGCAGCTTTAGAATATGTAGATAAAAACTACCCGTATAGCTGGAATTAATAAATCTAAATTGCGTAGTACGTAGTTGCATCTACGTACTACAAAGATAATGGAGTCTATCACCCAAAATTATTGTTATTAGCCTAAAAAATGGAAGATATTAACGCAGCAACACGCAAAAATGACCACATAGAACTTGCTTTTCAATCACAGTTACATGAAGCAAGCAATGACAGACGTTTTTTTTACGAGCCTATTTTATCCGCACACCCCAAGCAAGATACCTTAAAAGAATTTACTTTTTTAGGTAAAAAATTTCTGTTACCTTTTTGGGTTTCGAGTATGACTGGAGGTACAAAAATTGCCAAAACAATTAATCATCATTTGGCAAGGGCTTGTGGCGAATATGGGTTTGGTATGGGATTAGGGTCTTGTCGTAGTTTATTATATAGTGATGAATATTTGGCAGATTTTGCGGTTCGTAAAACAATGGGTTATCAAGTTCCATTATTTGCTAATTTGGGAATAGCACAAATAGAAAAATCTATTGCCGAAAACAATCTTACTGCCATTAGCGAAATGCTTAAAAAATTAGAGGCAGATGGACTTATTATTCACATAAATCCAATGCAAGAATGGTTGCAACCCGAAGGAGATTGTATTACCGTTGCTCCTTTGCTTACAATTCAACGATTTATGCAAGAAATAGAAGTGCCAATTATTGTCAAAGAAGTTGGGCAAGGAATGGGAAAAGAAAGTTTGCGGGCTTTGTTGCAGTTGCCATTGGCTGCTGTCGATTTTGCAGCATACGGAGGTACAAATTTTGCACAACTCGAACTATTACGCAACGATACCGAAAAGCAAAGTATCTACAAACAGTTGGCACAAATAGGGCATACTGCTACAGAAATGGTGCAATTTGCCAATGAATTGCAAATAGAATTAGGAAATAATTTAGCAACAAAACAAATAATTATTTCGGGAGGCATCAAAACTTTTTTAGACGGGCATTATTTGTTAGAAAATTTGCAAATGCCTGCTATTTATGGACAAGCCTCTGCTTTTTTGCAATATGCACAACAAGATTATGAAACTCTACAAAAATACATAGAAACACAGAAAAAAGGTTTGGCTTTGGCAAGGTGTTTTCTGAAAGCAAGAAAAATATAGATAATGCAGTTTTGTATTAGAGTTTATGAATAATTGCTGTAGCATAGACTTTAGTCTGTGCAACTTATTGATTTTCAACTACTTAAAAACAGACTAAGGCGTCCCCGACTAAAGTCTATTATACAAATTATTCATAAACTCTACTTTAAGAAATATTTTATCTTTGCGTAACTATGTTAGTAGTTGTAAAGTAATGATAAAATTTATTAGCTTAACTTATTCATTAGCAATCAATTACATTTTATATTTCATTTATACAATTTCTTATTTATTTGTATGCACTCTTATTTTGATAGAATTTACGTAGCTATTCGAAGCACGGTAATAGGTGCAAAACTTAGTTTTAGGCATTTTCGCAAAGCTATTGGCAAAAAACAACAAAATATTGCACCTGAAGATAACAACTATTTTACGCAAACAGAAGGTATTGTAACTTTGCAATATCCACACGAAAAATTGCCTCTGCCCGATAATGCTCGTTATACTTTACATAACGAGATAGAAGACTGTATTGTATGCGACAAATGTGCAAAAATTTGCCCTGTAGATTGTATTGCCATCGAAACCGTAAAAGCCACCGAACAAATAGGCACTACTTCAGATGGCACTCCAATACGTTTGTATGCAGCAAAATTTGATATTGATATGGCAAAATGTTGCTTTTGTGGGCTTTGTACTACGGTTTGTCCTACAGAATGTTTGACGATGACCAAAGAATATGACTTTGCAGTGTTTGATGTGCAAGCAATGAATATTCCATTTTCTGTGATGACTGAGGAGCAAATAACCGAAAAAAAACAAGCCTACGAAATTTACCAAACCCAAAAAGCAAACACAGAAAAAGAAAAATTACAAGCAGCAAATGAACAAAAAATAACAGAAAAACCAATCTCAAAAGTTGAAAATACAACGGAAACTGTAGATAAACAAGACCAAATAAGCAATACAACCGAAGTTCCAAAAACAAGACCTGTTTTTAAACCTAAAATGAAATAATAAAAGATAGCGGAAGGAGTTAATAAAAATATTTTTTTTAAATAAACTTTGTACTATTTTCTTAAAAAAGTGTTTTTTTCAATCTAATTTTATTTATTTGGAATAAAATTACATTCCAAACAAAATATACAAAGAATGACAAAGCAAACCAACCTATTTATTTTTTTTCTATCTTACCTATTTATATGCACAAGTTTTTGTTTGTCGGCACAATCGGTAGCCATTCATTTTGATATTCGTGCCGATACCATAAAAACTCCTGCGTATAAATTTACCAATATTGGCGAAAACCAAACTTTTGTTAGTATGGCGTATGGACATTATAATCTACATACAATAGCTATGCAACGGTTTTTAGAAAATAAAACCATTCAAAAAATAGAATTGCTTTATACAGATTTTCCTAAAGGCTCTGATTTTGAATTGTTGAACAAACGCCGTTTGGCAGCTTTATATATTTTAGCACCTCATGTTTTTGGTGATGCACGAATAGAATGGACATTGGTTGTACAAACTTCGGCACATAACCAAGACCAAGCATCTAAATTGCCACATGGTTTTGTGATAACTTATCGTAGCGAAGCCTCCAAAAGCTCAACTGCAGCCGAATCAAAATCTATCAAGGAAATAGCTTTGGGAAAAGCAGCTTTCGAAGATTCTACGGTATATAAAGCAATGAAACGCAATAAATGGAAAAAAACTCTCGTTGTAGCAGATTTGACGGGTAGTATGTCGCCATATACGGGGCAGTTGTTGTTGTGGTATAAACAAAATACCGAAAAGGAAAATCCTGTAAAAGAATTTGTTTTTTTTAATGATGGAGATAACAAACCGCAATCGGAAAAAGAATTGGGCAAAGCTGGTGGAATTTACCTTAGCCCTGCAATAGATATGCTAAAAATATTAGATTTAGCGATACTTACCATGAGCAAAGGACATGGCGGAGATTCGCCAGAAAATAATATTGAAGCCTTGATGACAGGAATTGCCAAATGCCCCGATTGTGAAAATATCGTATTAATTGCAGATAATTGGGCAGATGTGAGAGATATTGCGTTACTTTCTCAAATCCGAAAACCTGTAAAAATAATTGTTTGTGGAGCTAAAAATGGTGGTATCAATTCGGAATATTTACAAATTGCAAGAGCCACCAAAGGGTCTATTCACACAATAGACAAGGATATTTATGACCTGAACAAACTAACAGAAGGACAAAGTGTAAAAATAGGAAAACATATTTTTAAGATACAAAATGGGGTTTTTGTCCAAATAAAATAGTGGATAGAAAAGGTAAGTAATTTGATAAAAATTAAAGATGTAATCTTTGAAAAAAGATTACATCTTTAATTTTATCAAATTACTTAATCACAGGACATCTGCTAAATGGTTTTGTTTCATCAAAAAGTTTGCGGTAAGTAATATGTGTTTTATAAATTTCGCCACCCACAAATTGACAAACTTTCATCATTTTTGGGTTAAAATCTCCAATCCATTTCATTTCCATCGTAATATACGGATAGTTTGGCGTATGTGCCACCCATGAATAGGCTTTTACGATTGCCATTTCTACGCCTTTGCCTTGATGCTCTGGAACTACTCCAAATACTACTCCTATAATCCGATTAAATTTTTTGAATAATTTGTAAT
>JBIKRY010000261.1:0-6831 GCA_044348925.1 Bernardetiaceae bacterium | reverse complement strand
TTCTCTTGATGCCTTAAAAGAACATTGTTTAGGAAAACAAGTACATAATGCTAATTATAGCTATGAAAAAGAGCCGACAAACATTGTAGGTGAAAAGATAATGTCGCACTTTAATAGCAACATACTACCTAATAAAAAAGAAGATTTGGATAGTTTTGCTACTTCAAAAAGCATTAGTTTTCAAGATGCAAAGAAAATAATAAAAGGAAAATGGTATTTACATTATTATATTTATCGAAGCTATGCACAAATAACACAATTAAAAGGTTTTGAAAAAGATGCTTATGATGTTGAACATTATTATAATCCTTCGACTTCCTTTGAACCTATTTTTAAGTTAAATTTTGACATAGAAAGTGGGAAAATGCCTGCGTATCTTTATCCTTTAATGCTTCAATGTATTGACGAAACTGAATTATCTGACATTATTCAAAGGTTTAGAGAACTAAGTTAAACATTTCCCAAGTAGCACGCCTTTCCAAAAGTTTTAGGCTTTTGGAAAGTTTTTGTTATAATACATTTCCCACCCATCAAAATTGTTTCATCTATTTTTTTTCTATAAAATGTAGCAAGTATTGATGACAAAAATATGAAAAAAAACAAATAGCAGAACTTAAAAAAACAATACGATTGATAATCAAAGAGTTACAGTAACTATACAAAAATTATGGGCTAAATATAAAAATTCCTAAGTATCCAATTTTGTATATCGAAAATTTATACATAGATTTGCACCCATTTGTAAATTTGCTTGTAATAGGCAACAAGAAAAAATAAATCACGAGTATTTTTATTGCTAAGTGATTGCTAATCAATTACTTTCATAATTTAAAAACTTATAATTTAAAAATTACAATTACTTAATAAAATATAGTTTTGACTATATACTGTAATATATCTTAAAATTAATGCTAAAAAATAAATCCATCTTACAAAGCATTTCTTTTTTGTTTTTATTATTGGTATTGAATGCAAGTTTTTTTGCGGTTTTTACCCCAAAAAATGAAGCAACAATTTCCAAAAAAACAGAACAAAACAATGACAATGTAAACAAAGACACGAATAACTCGCAAAGTGAACATGCAAGTTATTCGGAGGGTTTGCCTTTTGATGCAGTAATTAATTTAGGTTTGCAATGTGAATTTCATAAAATAGTTTTTGTAGAAATTCCACAATTTTTCATTTCTTTTCCCATACTAAGCAAAGAAGTAATTAGACAAACTTTTCAGTCTGTTTTCTTACTTTCCTACTTCCAAAATCTTTTCAAAACCTCCATTCTTATTAATGCCCCGTAGTTTTTGTATGAAAGTTATGCAAAAACAGATGCAATCTGTTTTTAAAGGCTTGTTACATCTAATTTTCTAAATTAATATTTTATATGAATACATATATGTATGGTGAGTATGTTACAGAATATACTGGTCATTTGGACTATATATCTGTTCCATTATCATCTCTTTTAAATCTAAATAAAAATAAACTTATTTTAGATGTAGGTTGTGGAGGAGGTGCTATGGCAAGAATACTCATGCAGAAAGGTTATCAAGTATATGGAACTGACGCATCAGAATCTGCTATTAAATTAGCTAAACAAAAGCATCAAGACAGATTTTTTGTCCAAGATATTGCCACAAATGAATTGCCAAAAGAGATTAGAAATTTACCTTTTGATACAATTATTTCTACAGAAGTAGTGGAACATCTCTACGACCCTCGAAATTATATCAAATTCTGTAAAGAAATTTTACTCAAAAATGGTGGTGGTGAAATTTTATTGACAACTCCGTATCATGGTTACTTAAAAAATCTGGTATTGGCATTGACAAACAAAATGGATAATCATTTTTCTGCTTTATGGGACGGTGGTCATATAAAATTTTGGTCAAAAGATACTTTGACACAACTTCTCGAAGAAGCAGGATTTAGAGTAACGCATTTTGTTGGCTGTGGACGTTTGCCTTATTTGTGGAAATCTATGCTAATAAAAGCAGTTATCGAAAAATAAACCTAAAAATATCACATTAAATTCAATTTTCAAACTTCAAAAACATAATACAATGCAAAATAAAAACGGTATTATTGCCTTAACGGTAATTGTTTCTTTGTTGTGTGCCTATTATTTGTCTTTTACATTTGTTTCCCAAAAAATTCAGGGTCAAGCAGATGCTTTTGCCACAACAGACAAAGGTTTAGACTATGCTAAACGTCAAAAATATTTGGATTCTATGGGAAAAGTAAATGTCTATAATTTAGGCTTTGCAAATTTTACCTATAATCAAGTAAAAAATAATGAATTACATCTTGGTTTGGATTTACAAGGCGGTATGCACGTGGTATTGGAAGTTTCGCCTGTAGAAATCTTAAAAGGCTTGGCAAATAACACAGATGATGCAAACTTTGCAAAAGCTATTGCAGCAGCACAAGAACGTCAAAAAACAAGTACGGCACAATTTACTACCTTATTTTTTGAAGAATATGAAAAAATAGCAGGTGTTGGAAAATTATCTGTGGTATTTGCCAATTCTTCTAACCAAGGTCGTATAGATGTAAAAACTCCAGAAACGCAAATCAAAACTATTATTCAATCAGAAGTTGATGGTGCTATTGATAGAGCTTACAACATTATAAAAACTCGTATTGACAAATTTGGTACTACACAGCCTAATGTGCAACGTATTCCAAATACAAGCCGTATTCAAGTAGAGTTGCCAGGGGTAGATAACCCAGAAAGGGTACGCAAATTATTGCAAGGCGTAGCAAAATTAGAGTTTTGGGAAGTTTACGAAGCAAAAGATTATATTCAATATATTCAAAAAGCTAATGATTTCTTAGTAAAACGTCAAAAAGCAAGTGCTTTATTGACAGGTGATTCTACAGTTCCACAAGCAGTAAAAGATACTGTCAAGGCACTTGCTACCAATGACACTACCAAAAAAGCAGATTCTGCAAAAAATAATTTGGCAGACCAACTCAAAAAAGATGGTAAAACTATTGGAGATACTTCGAAACAAGCAGACCCAAAAGATGTTTCTCCGTTGTTTGCAAAATTAGCAAGCCCAAGAGAATTGGTATATGAGGCTGGCGATACTGCCCAAATCAATACTTTAATCAATGATAGAGAAGTTCGTAATTTGATACCACAAAATATGGTTTTTGCTTGGGAAGCAAAAGCAAATTTTGAAGACAAAGAAAAAGGCAAATCTTACTATACTTTGTATGTATTGAAAAAAAGTAAAAATGGTAAAGCCTCTTTAGGTGGCGAAGTTATCGAAGATGCACGCGGAGATTTAGATAGAATTAATGGTGGTAAGCCTTATGTTTCTATGCAAATGAATCCAGAAGGTGCAAGATTATGGAAAAAACTTACGGGTGCAAATATCAACAATCGTATTGCTATTGTACTTGACGGTTTGGTATATTCTGCTCCTGTAGTACAATCAGAAATCGGTGGTGGAAATTCTCAAATTTCAGGTAATTTCACGATAGAAGAAGCACAAGATTTATCTAATATCTTAAAAGCTGGTAAATTGCCTGCTCCTACTCGTATTGTAGAAGAAGCTGTAGTGGGACCATCTTTAGGAAAAGAGTCTATTAATCAAGGTTTAATTTCTACTTTAGTAGGTTTGGCTTTGGTAATTGGTTTTATGGTTTTCTATTATGCACAAGGTGGCGTAGTGGCAAATGTTGCTTTATCTTTCAACATTTTCTTCCTTATCGGTATCATGGCACAATTAGGTTCTGCCTTGACACTCCCTGGTATTGCAGGTATCGTATTAACTTTTGGTATGGCTGTCGATGCTAACGTATTGATTTATGAAAGGGTGCGAGAAGAACTCAAAAATGGTAAATCTATTATAGAGGCTTTAGAATTGGGTTATGAAAAAGCATTTGCTTCTATCTTTGACTCTAACGTAACAACTTTATTAACAGGTGTTATTTTGTTATTATTTGGTTCTGGTCCTATCAAAGGCTTTGCAGTTACTTTGGTAATTGGTATTTTAATTTCTTTCTTTACTGCGGTATATGTTTCGAAAGTAATTATTTTCTGGTGGGCTAAAAACTATCCAAATTCTATGAAATTTGGTAACTCATGGACAAATAACTTTGCAACAGGTACAAATTACGATTTTATCTCGAAAGGAAAACGTAAAATGGCTTATACTGTATCTATTGCAATTATTGCATTAGGAATTATTGCTATTGTAGTAAAAGGTGGAATGAATTTGGGCGTAGATTTTAAAGGTGGTAGAACATATATTGTAGAGTTTAAAGATGCTGTAGTTGCTTCTGATATTAAAGACAAATTAGTCGATAATTTTGAAAACAAAGGTACAGAAGTAAAAACTTATAATTCAAACAATAAAATTAAAGTTACTACTACTTACTTAATCGAAGAAGAAACAGAAGAAGCAGACAAAAAAGTACAAGCAGCTTTGGAAACAGGTCTAAAAGATTTTGCGAGCAACGAGCCTAAAATTGTAAGCACTTCCAAAGTAGGTTCTACGATTGCAGATGATATTAGAAACTCGGCTTGGCAGGCTACTTTGGCTGCTTTGTTAGGAATTTTCTTATACATTGTAGTACGTTTTCAAAGATGGCAATTTGGTTTGGGTGCTGTAATTGCTGAATTACATGACGTTTTAGTGGTAATTGCAATTTATGCCATAGCAGGTTTGGTAGGTTTCAATTTTGAAGTTGACCAAGTTTTTGTGGCAGCTATTTTGACTATTGTAGGGTATTCTATCAATGACAAAGTGGTTGTATTTGACCGTATTCGTGAGTTTATGAACAAACGTATGGAAGGAGACGAAATTGAAAAAACTTTGAATGCCTCTGTAAATGATACCTTAAGCCGTACTTTGATTACTGCGGTTGCATCTTTATTGGTATTGTTTGTGATGATGATTTTTGGTGGACAAACTTTGCAAGGTTTCTGTTTTTCTATGATTATTGGTATTGTGTTTGGTACGTATTCTTCTATTTATGTTTCTACTGCGATTGTAGCAGATACTTTAGAAAAATATGGTAAAGCAGACGAAAAACCTGTAACAGCAGAAGTACCAAAAGTATAAATCAAAAAAGTTGCGTAGCAACCGTATATTCGCATTCATGCGAATGTTTAAAATAATAAGTTAATTAATTGATAATCAACAAACTTAACTATTTTTATACATTCGCCTAAAGGCAAATATACGGTTGCTATGCAACTTAGATTGTTTAGTCAAAAAACAACTTTTCCACCACTTCGCCCATACTTCCTACCTCTACTATTTTGATTTTAAAAGCATTTTTATCTAAGCCTTTGCCATTGTATTTAGAAATATAAATTTCTTTGAAACCTAATTTCTCGGCTTCCGAAATTCTTTGCTCTATTCGATTTACTGCCCTAATTTCGCCTCCCAAACCAATTTCTGCGGATAAGCATACATGCTTAGGTACTACTTTTTCCTCGAAAGACGATAAAATAGCCGTACAGACTGCCAAATCAATAGCAGGGTCTTCCACTTTCAAACCTCCAGCAATATTTAAAAATACATCTTGTGTGCCTAATCTAAATCCTCCCCGTTTTTCTAATACCGCCAATAACATTGCCAACCGTTTATTGTCAAAACCTGTTGTACTTCGTTGTGGATTGCCGTATGCAGCAGTACTTACCAACGATTGAATTTCAATTAATAAAGGTCTATTGCCTTCCAACATCACGCCAATAGCTACGCCACTAAAATCTTCATCACGTTGCGAAATAAGAATTTCGGAAGGATTGCTAACCTCACGCAAACCTGTCGCCAACATTTCATAAATACCAAGTTCGGAGGTAGAGCCAAAACGGTTTTTTACAGTTCGCAAAATACGATAACTCAAATGTCTATCTCCTTCAAATTGCAAAACGGTATCTACCATGTGTTCCAACATTTTGGGACCTGCAAGGCTGCCATCTTTGGTAATATGTCCTATCAAAAAAACAGGTGTTGCAGATTCTTTGGCAAATTTGAGTAATTCGGCAGTACATTCACGCACCTGCGACACACTACCAGCAGCCGAATCTATGACTGTGGTATGCAAAGTTTGGATAGAATCTACAATTAAAACATCTGGTTGTAATGCCTCTATTTGCTGAAAAATATTTTGTGTGGAGGTTTCTGCCAAAATATAACATTGATTGGACTGATAACCGAGTCTTTCGGCACGCATTTTTATTTGTTGCTCACTTTCTTCGCCTGATACATACAAAACTTTGCAATCTGCCAAACTAACTGCAATTTGCAACATTAGTGTAGATTTACCAATTCCCGGCTCGCCACCAATCAAAATCATAGAACCTGCCACAATACCGCCACCCAAAACTCGATTCAGTTCGGCATCTTTGGTAATCATTCTCTGTTGGTCTTGGTATTCTATATCGGCTATTAATTTGGGTTTTTGAATAGTTTTGGGTTTGTCTTCGCTTCGCCAATTGCGTGTATTTTTGTCTTCACGTGCCAAAACTTCTTCTACTAAAGTGTTCCATTCGTTACAAGATGGGCATTTTCCCATCCATTTTGGAGAATTATAGCCACATTTTTGACAAAAAAATGCGGTTCGTGTCTTTGCCATACCTTATTTTAGATTTATACAAAGATATGTTTTTGGCACACAAATCCCAAAAATAGAAATTTTAAATGGGTGTTTCGGGGCAAAATTTTTAGGTAAGTTTTGTGTAGTAAAATTTAGCGTTGATTATAAATTAGTATTATAACGTGAACTACGGATACCGTATATTCGCCTTTAGGCGGGGCTGCCTAAGCGAATGAAATGTAAGGATAAAAATGAACTTGGTTATAAATTCACAAA
>JBIKRY010000260.1:0-6872 GCA_044348925.1 Bernardetiaceae bacterium | reverse complement strand
TGTATAATAGACTTTAGTCTGTTTTTAAGTAGTTGAAAATCAATAACTTGCACAGACTAAAGTCTATGCTACAGCAATTATTCATAAACTCTAATATACATGGTTAAGCAAACGTATATTTGCCTTTAGGCGAATAAAATTGCTAAATAGAAACAAAAATGGTAGTTATTCTATCAGAAAAGTTCCTACAAAATTCTATTTACTTTGACTTACTCTATTCGTACAAAAGCAAACTTTCCAAAATTAAGCATAGCAATAATCTTGGAAAGTTTGCTTTTGTATTTGCAAGGTAATTTGTAAAACAATAGAGATTATTAAAGTTTGTAGCATAGCCTTTAGTCTATACTTTTAACGTACTGAAAATCAAGTAATTAAATTACAGGCTAAAGGCTATGATACAAAATTTTAATAAATTTTACTAATTATTTTATAATTATTTAGAAATATTTTATATGTTTTTCCAAAATTGATATACATTATAGATGCCTCGTTTTTCGGTTTTCATTTCGTCCATAATTTTTTTTACGAGAATTAAGCCCATACCACCATTTCTTTTTTCGCTAATAATTTGTTTTATATCAGGGGTTTTATAATTTGCGGGGTCAAAATTGCAATTTGGGGCATAGTCTTGGACTTCAAAAATAAGACGATTTTCACTTTCGAGCCAAATAGAAAGTTCTAACAAGTCATTTGGGTTACATTGGTGCGAATGTACCATAATATTAGCACAGACCTCGTCCATAGCTAAAACCAGCATATCTACTTGGTTTGGAGAAATGGCATAATCACCCAATCTATCGGCAACAAAACGGCGGAGTTGTTGCAGGTTATGCTTATCGCAGGCTACTTGAATAGAGTTTGTCATTTTGCTACTGATTTTGCTTCGTCTTTAGTTTCAACAATCTGTATAAGTTGGTCAAGTCCCAAAATTCTGAATACATTTTGCACTTTATCTCTCATGGCAAACAATACCAAACGGATATTTACATTTTCACAATCATCTAAACGCGAGGTAAACACTCCGATACCTGGCGAAGAAATATAGCTAAGTTCTGAACAATCTATCAAAATCATAGGATACTTTTCATGAATAGCCTTTTCCAAAGCATTATCCAAAATGATAGAAGAACTTGCATCTACATCTCCTTTTATGGCAATAATATGGTATTCATTTTCATTAGTATGTTGGACTTGCATAGTATTACGATTTTTTAACAATAATGTTCGCAAAATAAGTAAAAAAATACGAATTACACACAAAAATAATACTTGTTTTACAGAAATGTATGCTTATTATACTAATTTTAGTAAACTATTTGACTTTATTTGCTATGATTAGTAAAAAAATTACAAAAAAATCATAAAATTCTCGGCATACTGTTAAGATTTTTTGTCAAAATACTGCAATTACGCCTGCTTTGTAATCACTTTCAGTGGTTTTGGGTTCATTATTTTTGCCCCATAAAATAGCCTTAATACTTCCATCTGTTAATTGAATAATAATGAGATTATACATTTCGTTTTTATTCAAAGAACTTATATAACCGATACAGCCTTGCAAATTTTGCCCTTTTTCCAAAACCATTCCTTTTAGTAAAGTAGCTCCTGCTCCACTTTTGCAATTAATTTGATAAGGTTTTTTGCTATAAAATAGATTTTCTTTATAATAATTAATAATTTCCATTTTTGGGGTTTTAGTTGCCACGTCATAAACTTGTTCCAGAGTCAAGGTTTCAAAAGATTTTGCTGCTCCTTCTCCTGCTTTATCGGTTTCGGTTTGTATGCGTGTGTGTAATTTTGCCCATTCTGTTCTAATAATGTTAGCAAGTTTTTCGGTAGGCTCGGTTTCTTTTCGCATTTTTTCGAGTTCTTTTTCTGCTGTTTCCAATCTTGCTGCTGCTGTTCCTTCGCTACCTTCAGAACTTGTTTGCATAGTTTCTTCTTCGGCTTGGTTGGTAGAATCTTCTTCCATTCGCGAAAACATTTGTCTATCTTTTTTGCGTTTGCTATTTCGCAATGCCTCCTTTTGTTCTCGTCTTTCTTGTTCTGCCTGTTTGGCTTCTAATTCTTTTGCATTAAATTTTTTCTGTTCCTCAATAGCTTCTTTTTCTATTTTTCTATTTTCTGCTGCTTTTTTCTTAATTGGGTCTACCACATAACGGAGCAAATAATTGGCATTATCTCGCAATTCTCGTAGTTTTTTTTCTTTTTCTTGCAATTCTTTTAGGGGAGTTCCTTCGGGAATATTTCGCAAAGGTTTAAAAATTCCCATTAATTGCTCATAAGTCATCGTAGGAGGTGCTAATTTTTGTAGGCTTTCTGCCGAAACCGTTGGAATAGAATCTTCATCTTGAGCATTTACCGAGAAAGTTAGCAAAAACAAAAAACATAAAATCAAGTAATTTTTCATATAGCGGTATGGTTTAGGAGTTTGGAATTTTTTGTTTAGTGGGTAAATGTAAGTTGTGTAATAGTAGTGCGTAGCTCCAGCTACGCACATTATTGTTAGTAAAGCTAATTTTTATTAGCAAATCTTTTATTTTTTATACTAACTTAGGTATAAAAAATTGCACATTTTGTTGCATAGCTGGAGCTACGCATTACTACGTAACTTACATTACTTATTGCTTTCTACTTATCCTGAAGTTATTTTTTCGCAGAAAATTTCATTCTATATTGCACATCTACTATTCCTTTACTAATATTTGTTAGTTTACCTTTCAAGAGTCTTTTTTTGAGAGGACTCAAATAATCTGTAAACAAAACCCCTTGAATATGGTCGTATTCGTGTTGAATAATGCGTGCTTGCATACCACTGTAGGTTTCTTGATGCAAATTCCAATGTTCGTCAAAATATCGTATATGCACAATATCACGTCTTTGTACCTGCTCACGCACCCCAGGGATACTCAAGCAACCTTCTTCAAAACCCCATTTAGCACCTTCTTCGCTTAAAATTTCGGCGTTGATAAATACTTTTTTAAAACTTTGCATTTCTTCGCCTTCTTCTTTAATATCTGTGCCATCTACAATAAAAAGGCGAATATCTAAGCCGACTTGAGGTGCTGCCAAGCCTATACCTGAAGCATTATACATGGTTTCGTATAAGTCTGCAATGACGGTTGGCAAATCAAATTTTTCAGTTTTTTCTATATTACGGGCAACTTTTCTCAATACAGGGTCGCCGTAAGCCACTATTGGATAAATCATATAATTTTTTTTTGCCAAAATTAATATTTTTTATTCAAATAGTTAGTATTGTTTGCAATTTCTTTTAAATTTGCTTGACTTTTAATTTTTTCTACCTAAATTATGTTAGTTAAGCATATAAAAACTTTATTGGCACAATATGACAAAGTAGTCGTGCCTCATTTGGGTACATTTACGTCAAGCTATGCACACGCAGAAGTAAGCACGGAAAAATCGACAATTATACCACCCTACAAACAGATTGCTTTTTATGAGTATGAAGTAGATGATGGCGGTTTGTTGCGAGATTTTGTCTGCAAAAACGAAGATATTACTTCGGTAGCATTTGACAAATTGGTCAAAGATTTTACCAATGACATTAAAACACAAATTGCTATTTTTGGGCAGTATGATGTGCAAGGTTTGGGGAAATTTTCTAAAAATGAAAATGCCGTTTTACAATTTCAACAAATAGAAGATTATAATTTTTTGGGAGATAGTTTTGGCTTGCCAAAAATTGATTTTCAGCCCCTAAAACCAAGTATTAAAGAGCCTGTTAGTAATTTTAATAAAAACACAGAAGAAAAAATGACTATGGAAGAAGTAAAAGATAAGCACAAAACCTCCGAGCTGGTGTGGTGGTTGCTTGTTATTCCGTTATTATTTATTTTTGGCTTTTTGATTTATCTTTTTGCACAAAAAGATGCGATGGATAGATTTAAAACATTTTTTAGTGGTGGAGATACGCCTGTAGCAGTGGTTTCGGAATCAAAATCTTACGAAAATTACCAAAAAACTAAACCAGATGTAGTACCCGAAGAAACTACAAACAATGTTACAGATATTCCTGAACCTGAAAAAGAGGACAAAGAAATCATAGGAAACACAAAAATAAACAATACAACAACCGAAGTAGTTGCAAATACCGAAATAGCAAGTACAGGCAAATTTTATATTGTATTGGCAAGTTTTGTTTCGACACAAAAAGCAGAAAAAATGCGAGCAGATATTGCCAACAAAGGTATAGAAACCAAGATTGTTACCAATGCTGAAGGCAAACAATTTAGGGTAGTTTATAGCGAAGCCTTTGACTCTAACGAGGCAGCAGCACCAAAATTAAAAGAAGTTAGCGAAAAATTAGGAACTACTTTGTGGGTAGCCAAATATTAACAAAAAAATAGCCACATACAAAGTATTTTGCTAAAAAAACAAACAAACCTATGACAAAATCATAGGTTTGTTTGTAAAAATACCTTACTATGCTTATGGCGTGTATTGGGTAGCTTATTGACAAGTTTTAAAATTTTGATACAGAAAACTTCCTTCACAAACAAAAAAAACTATATATTGCAACCTTAAAAAATTTTATTAGATAATGTCTGAAATAAATAAAAAAAATACTACAAATACACCAAAAAAATCTGCTTTGCGAGAATGGGCAGACTCTTTTATTTTTGCAGTAGTTGTCGCAACTTTTGTACGTTGGATAGCTATGGAAGCATTTACCATTCCTACGTCTTCGATGGAAGGTTCGTTATTGGTTGGCGACTTTTTGTTTGTGAGTAAAATGCACTACGGGGCAAGAACTCCCAAAACAATTTTACAAATTCCTCTTTCTCACCAAAAAATTTGGGGAACAGATTTGCCATCTTATCTTACTTGGATACAATTACCACAATTTAGATTACCTGGGTTTTCGGAAATTAAGCGTGGAGATGCTGTGGTATTCAATTATCCACACGACAATTATCCTGTAGATTTGAAAACCTATTGGGTAAAAAGATGCGTTGGAGTGGCAGGCGACAAATTGACGATAAAAAATGCACAGATTTATGTCAATGGAGTAGCAATGGTAAACCCTCCACAAATACAATATGCCTATAATATTCAAACAAAACCTAATAGTGTGCTGAATGATAGGATTTTTAGAGGTTTGTCTATTACAGAAAGACAAGGAGATGGCAAAAATTATGTGGTGCAAACAACTCCCGAAACAGCCAAAAAAATGCAAGGGTTTTCGTATATCGAAAAAGTGCATTCTTATATTACCCAAGCAGATTCTTTAGACCCATATCCTGTTTATCCAAAAGCAAAATTAAATACTTCGACCAGAGAGCCTGTTGATTTTCCAATGCCTGCTACGAATTTATATGCAAATTGGAATAAAGATAATTTTGGCGAAATTATGATTCCTAAACAAGGCACTACAATTGCCATCAATGAACAAACTGTGCCATTGTATGCCATTGTGATTGCAAAATTTGAAGGAAATGAGAATGTAAAAATTCAAGGAAACAAAATTTTGATAGACGATAAAGAAATTAGCAATTATACGTTTAAACAAAATTACTATTTTATGATGGGAGATAACCGACACAATTCGGAAGATTCTCGTTTTTGGGGATTTGTACCTGAAGACCATATTTTAGGCAAAGCATTGTTTATTTGGATGTCTATCGAGCAGTTGCAAGAAGGTAGAATTGTGCCAGAAGGTGGATTTTTTACACGCATTCGTTGGAAAAGATTATTTACTGTGATTGACTAATAAGTATAAAGTTAGTTTTTAATACAAAAATTAGCAAAAAGATGACAACTTTTAGAGATGTCATCTTTTTTATTTTCTGCTATTTTAGTTCCAAGCCTGCAAAATTTTCTGATTTTAGCACCAATTTTCCCTGTTGCCAATCAAAAGTAACATTACCAAGTTTTCCTTCAAAACGAATTTTCTTTTGTGCCAAAAACAAGTCTGCGGTTTTGCCTCTTTCATAATAGGGTTGCTTTTCCAAAGTATCCATACGCAAAGTATAATGTAAGGTGCAAACATCTGCACTTTGCGAATATACTTCAAAAACGGTTAAAGCCACTATCAAATTTTGTTTGCCATCTTTATTCAATACTCCTGTAAAAACTTGTTTAAAAGGCATACATTGGGCTATTGGTTCGGGTTTTGGTTTTATTTTTTCTGCAATACTTGTAAGGGCAGTTTTGCCATATTTTATTCCTAATCCTATTATAATTATAGTCGTAATAGCAATAAATATTTTTTTCCAAGGAATTGGTGTTGGTGGCGTTGGCGGAATTTCTAAATCTAAATTTTGTATGTCTTTAGTTATTTCGGCAACTTTTCGGTAAGGGTTTCCCGAACTTGCACCACTTGTTTGTTGGATAATAGTTTTCCATTGCGACAAAAATTTATCTCCGCTATCGAGTTGTGCAATAGCTTGCGAATGATTTTTTCCTGTCAATAATTGCAATAAAATCAAACCAAATTCTTTGATATTTTGTTGTTGTTTTGCCTCTATTTGTGCTGCACCTGCATATTCTATTTTTGTATTGGTAATTTTTATAACTTGTTGATTTTCAATAGTTTCTACAAAAATATGTTTCTCATTTAGCCTTGTGTGATACCATTGATATTGGTGCAAAATTTCCAAAGCAGCCAAAATCTGTAAGGCATATTTTTGGATAATTTTGTGGTCTTGTATTGGCATTACTATTTGTGTCAGGGCATTGCCATGTAACCATTCGGAGAGATAATACACAAGATTTTCGTCTGTGCTATAACTCAAAACGGTAGCAATATTTGGGTGTGCCATTTTGCCTTTTAGCCATTCAAACTCATTTTTTATTCTGTTTTTGCTATCTGCGTGTTGGGTATATTTTTCTTTTAAGGCTTTCATCAA
>JBIKRY010000259.1:0-6873 GCA_044348925.1 Bernardetiaceae bacterium | reverse complement strand
CAAGACGTTATGGCGACAAGGGTGGAAAAATTTATGAACAACATTGCGACTTAATCTCAAAATATTACTCTACAGAAGAACTAAAAAATATTGTACCAATCTATTACGGCTTTGAATATAACCCCTCCGCCCCCGAAAGTGGCGTGATGCCTTCGCTTGCGGGCATGGAGGTCAAACTCAAAGAATTGGCAGATGCCGAAAAATTGACAGTATTGGAATTACTTTGTAAACTAAATTTGCATTATAAAGGCTGTGGCACAGATAATAAGGTTTTGTATGATAAATTCATTCGCAAACTTGCACCCGCAGATGTGGCTTTTATAGCTTTGCAAAGAATAACCAGCACGGCTATACAACAAAAAAAATGGACAGATGCTATTACTATTTTCAAAACCTATCAAAATTTATTTCCCGATAATCGTATTCAAAAAATTATAGATGTATTAAATATGCCTGATGATAATATAGAATTAGTGAATTTGGGAAAGCATATTAATTCTGTTTATAATGATTATAGCCCTGTTTTGGCTTCAGATGGTACTTTATATTTTGCCCGAAAAAGTGAAAATACAGGAGAAGATATTTTTATGGCTACACAAAGTATGCAAAGTGTACCCAATACCGAAAAATCTACAAAAATAGGCTTTGAAATGGCACAAGCTACCAGCGAAATTAATACCAAAAGCCACGAAATTCCGCTAAGTGTAAGTATTGATGGCAAAACTTTGGTATTATTTGGCAATTATAGTGGACTTCCAGAATATTTTTATGTGCTAAAAACAGAGAAAAAATTGGGGAAAGGAGATATTTATTATGTGAACAAAAAAGGGAAAAAATGGGACAAAATAGAAGTTTTCCCCTCGCCTGTAAATACAGAAAATTATGAAGCAGATTTGAGTATTGTGCCTGATAATAAAGCTGTTTTGTTTTGTTCTGACCGCAAAGGAAGTATTGGCGGCTATCTACCAAATTATCCCGAAAATGGTTTATATTATCATGGGAGTGGTGAATTTAATACGGATATTTGGGTGGCAGTGCGAAATGATAAAAATGGTTTTGACGAGCCTATCAACTTGGGTGCAAAAATAAACACCCCTTTTGCAGAAAAAAAACCATTTCTACACCCTGATATGAAAACACTTTATTTTTGTTCGGAAGGACATTATGGTTTTGGTGGCTACGATATTTTTATGTCTAAAAGACTAAATGAAAATAGCTGGACAGAATGGTCAGAGCCTGTAAATTTGGGTAAAGTAATTAATTCTCCTTTTGACGACAGTTTTTATAGTAGCCCGACAGGTGAATTGGCTCTTATTGTATCCGAAAAAGGCGAAAATATACAAGGAGGAAATATTGGCAAACAAGATATTTATCAAATGACAGTTCCTCAACGGTTTCGTCCCGAACAAGTTACGATAATTTCGGGAGTTGTACATGATGACAAAGGCAAACCCACTACCGCAAAAATTGTTTGGAAAGAAAATTCCGATAAAGATGTACTATCGAGTAAGAATTTTAAAGAAAATGCAAAAAAAATTAAAGGTGGCGACATAGAAACAGACGAAAACGGAAAATTCTATTTTGTTGTTCCCCAATCCAAAAACTATATGTATTATGCCGAAAAAGAAGGTTATTTTGGTGGTGGTTTGCATATAAATCCAAGCAGCACCCCAACTCTACCCAAAGGCGAGGGAGTAGGGCTGGGGCAAAGTACAGGGCTACAAATTTCATCACTCGATAAAAATGACAAAAACCGCAAACCCTTTGTGATGCGAAGTTTAAATTTTGACCACAATAGTGATATAATTCGCAAAGAATCTTATTTTGATTTATACCGTTTGACTGCTTTATTATTGCAAAATCCAACTTTACAAATTGCCATCGAAGGACACACAGACAATGCAGGTACACACGAATTTAACGAAGATTTGTCGGAACGAAGAGCAAAAGCAGTTCTAAATTTTTTGGTAAAAAATGGCGTAAAAGCTACCAATATTAGCTCTAAAGGTTTTGGCGAAACAGTACCAATTTCGGATAATACCAACGAAATTGGCAAAGAAAAAAATCGCAGAGTAGAATTTAGGATAATAGACTAAATAAATTTTTTTATATTAATACCTAAATCGTAATTATCCTACATCATAATTAATATGTAAGTATTGATAGAAAATATAAAATTATTTTTATCATATACTTGCTTTTATAAAATAGTTTTATCTTTTTTACTAACATATTGTTCATTTATTAGTTATACATCTTACAGACCTTTAACTAACAGGAAGAATAGATTATTCTTATTTTATATTTATTCTTTTGTTTATATGATAAATTCGTCAAATAATATGCTTACTCCTTTATTTATTTCGCAAAATGGACAACAAAAAGATGTCTATACGGCTGCCGAAGTGATGGAATTACAAAAAGAATTGTTGCTTAAACAACAACAAATGGAAGATAGAATGTGGGCAGATTCTACATTAGGCAAATTTGATGATATTCTCAGAACTAACTATGACAAATCTATTCTTGATTTTTCGGAAGTAGTAATTTATCAAATTTCAAAAATAACCAATGCAGTTAGCGGTGCTTTTTATACAGTAACAGACCAACAAGTAATAGAAGCTACAGGTTGTTATGCCTGTACTTTCAACTCTTTATTTAAAACCAAATTTGAAATTGGCGAAGGCTTGATGGGACAAGCTGTAAAATCAAAAGAAATTTTATACTTAGAAAATTTATTCCAAAAAAATCTTTCTGTAAGTTCTTCCTCTGGATTATTAAGTGCAAAATCTATTATAGTAGTACCATTAATATTCAATGATAGGTCTTATGGGGTAATAGAACTCTTATTTCTAACAGATTTAGAAGAAAAATACAAAGATTTACTCAGTCGTCTATCTCGTAATGTGGCTACAATGTTGCAAAGTATTCAGAGTAATGCCAAAACAAAAAAACTATTAGCAGATTCTATTCTTCAATCAAAGGCTTTACAGACAGCAGAGGAAGAATTACGCCAAAATTTGGAAGAATTAGCAGCTACCCAAGAGGCTATGGCACAAAAACAACAAGAAATAGAAAAAATTAGAGAAGACGAGGCAAACAGGGCAATCAAAATTGCAGAAATGCAAAAGAAAATGACCGAAAAATTAGCTTTAAAATTAAAACTTGCCCAAGAAGAATTAGCTTTACTAAAGAAAACAAAATAAGTATTTACCCCTAAAACCTCAAAATTAAAATGGAAAAAAAAGAATTAGCAAATTTTGAATATGGCGTAGCAAAAAATGGTGCTTCTATTGCTCTTGTTCCATCTCTAAATGCAATTTTATTGACTTGGAAAGGAGATGTACTTTTGGAAGAATGGATTGAAATTCTATCGCGAGGCTTAAAAGAAATAGAAACACATAAAATAACCAATTGGGTTGCAGATACTGCATCTTTAGGTGCTATTTCTGATGAACATAATGCATGGGTACAAAACGTATGGCTACCAAAAGTAATGGAACTTGGACTCAAAAAATTAGCAATAATTTTATCTAATGATGTATTAGGCGAAATTACTATGCAAGAACTTATAGAAAGTCTTAAAGAAACTACCTCTACCATGAATGCAGGTTTACAAACTTCCTATGCACGCAATTTAGACGAAGCATTTGCTATCATTAGCAAATAATTTCATGGTTTTAAAGTTAGTAGTCTATTTTGAAATTTTAGAAAGCAAAATTATATCTAACCTATTGCTATTCAATACTTTGTATAGTACATATTTTGTATCCTATACAAAGTATTATCATCAAATTCCTATCGCAGTTTCATTGCTGCATTATTTTAACATCTATTATTTATGCCAACTATTATTGCTACCCAGCATCTGTCCAAATATTTTCATAAAGGAAAGCCCAACCAAGTAAATGCTGTAGAAAATATTGATTTAGAGATAGTTAGTAATGCTTGTGTTTTGTTGGAAGGTAGTTCAGGGTCGGGTAAATCTACTTTATTGGCTATGTTGAGTTGTTTGTTGCGTCCAAGTGCAGGAGAATATATTTGTATGGGCGAAAAAGTAAGCCGTTGGTCAGAAAATTTTTTAACTACTTTTCGGCAACAACATATTGGCATTATTTTTCAACAATTTCAATTAATTTCGGGTTTGTCTGTTTTTGATAATATTGTTGTACCTTTGTTGCCTTTGGGTATGTTGCGTAAAACACGCATAGAAGCCGTAGAACAAGCAGCAAAACTTGCCGAAATTTCCCATAAATTGACTTTTCCTGTAGATGTTTTGTCAGGTGGAGAAATGCAAAGAGTAGCTATTGCACGTGCATTGGTAGGAAATCCTACATTGATTTTTGCAGACGAACCTACTTCGCAGTTAGATTCTACCACCAGCAAAATAATTTTAGATGTATTTGGAAAATTAAAAAAAGAAGGAAAAACAATTATTATTACCTCGCATGACAAAATAGTCAGAGAAAATGATATATTTGACACCATTATTACGATGCACGACGGTAAAATAAAAAGTAAGATAAGTATTTCGTAAGATTTGATTTTTTAAAATTTGTGCTAATCGATAGATTTAATAGGTATGTTATTACCTATTTTTACATTTTTTTAATAAAATATTCCCTAAAAACTACTTTTTTTGATAAGTTTTTACGTTTTTTACACAAATTATTTTATATTCTATTTTTATGATACGATTCACAAAATTTATATTGCTATTGCTCGTAGGATTTTGTTTGTTTTATGTCGCAAACGGACAAGATAAAAAGAAAGATGCCATCGACCAATTAGCAGATAGTACCAAGAAAGCACAAAAAATAGAAGATGCAAAACAACCTGCATCAGAAGCTGAATTACGTGAACAATTTGGCGAATTTATCAATGCCTATTCCAATCTCCAAGTAAATAAAGACAAATTTGCAGTCTTAAAACACATGTCCAAAGATGTACAATCTACCATTATTTTTTTCTATGTTGGTGGACGTGCCAATACCATTGTAGGAGATTATGCGGGTTTTTCGTCTTTTATGGACAAATTGATTAATACACAAGGCTTAGAAATAAAATACCAAGTAGTCAAAGTACCACGTGTCTATATTAGTGGCGAAAGAGGAGTAGTAGTATATGTAGTAGAGTATGATGTGCAAAAAAACGGCACAAGTTGGTCTAAAGGCAACGAAACAGTTACCTTGACCTATAAAAAAATAGACGGAGAATGGAAAATATTGCAATATTCTATTGTAAATATTGAAGATGAAAAATTGCGGGGTGCTTGTCTTTGCGAATTGTATGGGGACGGAACAGGAGATTATGTGGCAAAAACCGTTATCCCTAATGGCAGAACCTACGACACAGACCTTAATACCTTTGAATTTACCAAACTCGGCGAGGATAGAATCGTAAAAACTGCCAAAAATGCCTATCGTTGGGACAAAGATGGAAGTATATTTTTGCGAGAAAATGCCTTGCCAGGAGTCCAAACAAAAGAAGTGAAAATAGGAGTTGCAGATACCTACAACAAAAAAGATGTATTAGCATTAATCCTAAAAAAACATATTTACGTAGAAACTTGTACGGAAATAAAAATTACAGAAAAAAAATAAAATTCAATAATAAAATAGCAAAAGGTTGGCAACATTTCCAAACCTTTTGCTATTTTTTTTAACTACTAAAATTATGCCTTCTTATTCGGTTAAATTATTTGCTGGTTCAGGTTCAAAAGAACTTGCCGAAAATATTGCACACTCTTACGGAAAACCTTTGGGACAAGTAACCCTAAAAAGGTTTAGTGATGGAGAACTTTCTGTTGCTTATGAAGAGTCTATTCGTGGCACAGATTTGTTTTTGATACAATCGACCAATCCGCCTGCCGATAATTTGTTAGAATTATTGATGATGATAGATGCGGCTAAACGTGCTTCTGCTAAGTATGTTACTGTAGTAATTCCCTATTTTGGATATGCTCGCCAAGATAGAAAAGACAAGCCACGCGTAAGTATTGCTGCTAAATTAGTTGCAAATTTGATTTCGGCGGCTGGTGCAGACCGTATTGTAACTTGCGATTTGCACGCAGGACAAATTCAAGGTTTTTTTGATATTCCTTTAGACCATTTGCATGGGATTAGTATTTTTGTGCCTTATATCAAAAAATTAAATTTAGAACCATTATTTGCAGCTCCAGACGTGGGTGGAGTTTCGCGTGCAAGGGCATTTGCCGAACAGTTTAATGCAGATATGGTTATTTGCGATAAGCACCGCAAACGTGCCAATGAAATAGCTTCGATGCAAGTAATTGGAGAAGTAGAAGGTAGAGATGTTATTTTGGTAGATGATTTGATAGATACAGGCGGAACTTTGTGCAAAGCTGCTGCTTTGTTGCGTGAAAAAGGTGCTACTTCGGTACGTGCTGTATGTACGCATGGCTTGTTGTCGGGCAAAGCTGTGGAAAATATAGATAAATCGATGCTCGAAGAACTTATTATTACAGATACTATCCAACAAACACAAACTCACCCAAAAATTAAAGTGCTTACTGTAGCAAATATGTTTGCAAAAGCTATTCGCAAAATTCACGATTTTGAATCTATTAGTACCTTGTTTATTCAGTAAAACAATAATTTATTAGAGTTTATGAATAATTGTTGTATAATAGACTTTAGTCGGGGACGCCTAGTCCAATGCTATTAAGCTAAGGATTACGTTTTTTAGTGCCATAGGCACGAAATATTTATAGTATGAGTTAGTTTTTCTCCTCAAAGTGCCGTAGGCACGAAACCTATTTCGTGCCTACGGCACTTTGAGGAGTTGGGACTGTTTTTGCTATAAATATGTCGCCCTTACAGGGCTAAAAAGGCAGTTTAAATATTTTTCTTA
>JBIKRY010000258.1:0-6924 GCA_044348925.1 Bernardetiaceae bacterium | reverse complement strand
TATGTGGAAACTTTAATAATCAAGGAACTACAGTATTAGACCCTACTTCTACAGTAACTTTTATCACAGATACACGCAATCCACAATTAGTAACAGGAACTTGGACAGGTACTAACCGTTTTGGTAATATGATTGTAAATAAAACCTCATCATCAGCAGTTTTGCGGTTTGATACAGATGTAGATATTTTACGAAGTTTTACCATTACAAGAGGCACTGTAAATGGAAATTCGAGACTCATAAAAGTAGGTAGGGATTTTACGAATACCGCAAATGGAACTTTTAATGCCAATAATAGCACAGTTACATTTAACGGAGGCAATGCTACGAACAATGGTAGTGTTACACAAATATTCACCAATGCGGCAGCAGCTACAGCTTGTCAGTTCTTTAATGCCGAGATAAATCAAAGTAGCACCAGCACCGTATTTTTGAATAATGATTTGATAGTAAACAATGTCTTGACTTTAACAAGGGGTAAATTTGTTAGAAGTGGAGCAGCAGGATTTAGATATGTAGATATTCGAAATACAGCCTCTGCAAGTATTGTAGGACATAATGCCAATAGCTATGTTGCAACTACACCATTTACAACAGACAGACTTATTTTAAGACGTGCTATTGCAAATACAAATCTAAATTATGATTTTCCTGTTGGAGATGCATCAAACTATCAACTTGCAAAAATGGAAATTACTTCCCCTCTATTTGCAACGGCTAATACTATAGATGCCTTTTTTACAAATACCTTAGCAACAGGTACTTTAATGGAGGGAGTATGTACATACTCGGCTTGTGATGGTGGTTATTGGAGTATTACCCCAAATACTGCCACCTTAGGAACAGCAAGATACAATATGGAGTTGGTTCCTGTAGGATTTACTTGTGGTGCAGCAGCTTGTACAAATCCAACTACCATTGCAAAAGGAACTTACCCGTCTTCATGGGGATTTGTAGGAAGTACATACACTACAGGCTTTAAACGTACAGGATTCAGCAACTTTACAGACTTTGTACCTTTTGGAGGTATTACGATTTTGCCTATTACTTTATTGAAATTTACGGCAAAAGCAAATGGAAATAGAAGTGTATTAGATTGGATAACAAGCTCTGAAACCAACAACAAAGAGTTTTTGGTACAACGCAGCTCAGATGGATTCAATTTTGAAAACATAGCTACCATACCAGCAGCAGGCAATACTACAAATACAAAAGAATACAGTTTGGTGGATAGAAACCCTAAATTTGGCATAAATTATTACCGTTTACAACAAATAGATTTTGATGGTAAATCTGCATTTTCCAGAACAGAGCTTGTTGTCTTTAATAAAGAAAGCAATGTGAATGGAGAAATTACAGTCTATCCAAATCCTGTAGATGACCAAACTTTAAATATAATTATGCCTTTTGAAAAAGATGAAAAAGTATTTATTACTTTGACAGATATGTTAGGCAAAACATTATTTACAGATACAATTACTTATAATGGAAATTTACATACCATTCATACAAATTTTGCAAGTGGTGTGTATCTACTCAGTATAACTTCAGCTACAAATACCTACCATAAAAAGGTAATTTATAGCCAAAAGTAAAATCATTATTTTTACATTCGCAACTATATTATACTATCAAAAATATCATAATATAGTTGCACTACCTTACGTATTAGTCTAACCGTAGGAAATATTTTGCTAATTTTTATACTATCATAAAAAACATAAAGTTTCTACCACACAAAATTTTTTTGTGTGGTTTTTTGTTGTTTTACTAAAATAAAGTAACAATTTTGTCGCAATTTTTTAGAATTTTGTCTTTTAGAATAATTCATTCATATGCTTTATACATACTTACATTTAAAAACTTTTGCAGAAAAAATTTTCCTAAAAATGGGCTGTTCTGCTGAAGATGCTATTTTAGCCGCCGATACTTTAGTTTCTGCCGATTTGCGTGGCGTAGATTCACATGGCGTTGCACGTTTGTCGGGTTATATACGTTTGTGGGAAGCAAACCGTATCAACCCCAAACCCAATATACAAATTATTCACCAAACCCCAAGCACTGCTACAGTAGATGGTGATAGTGGTTTGGGTTTGGTAGTAGCCCCAAAAGCTATGAAAATAGCCATCGAAAAAGCAAATAATGTAGGAAGTGGTTGGATTGCAGTCCAAAACTCCAATCATTTTGGAATTGCAGGCTATCATGCCATGATGGCATTACAAGAAGATATGATAGGTTTTGCGATGACCAATGCAAGTCCTTTAGTAGCACCTACCTTCTCGACAGAAAGATTATTAGGTACGAATCCTATTGCTGTAGCCATTCCTGCCAATAAACAACCTGCTTTTGTGGCAGATTTTGCTACTACTACTGCTGCCAATGGCAAACTCGAAATATTACAACGCAAACAAGAAGATGCACCACAAGGCTGGATTCAAGACGCAAAAGGTGCTATTTCTACCAATGCCAATGAACTAAAAAACGGTGGTGCTTTGTTGCCTTTGGGTGGTGATAGAGAACATGGTAGTCATAAAGGATATTGTTTGGGTGCTATTGTAGATATATTGTCGGCAGTTTTGTCGGGTGCAAATTATGCCTCTTGGGTGCCTCCCTTTGTTAGTTTTTTACCTTTAGCTGCAAATCCTGTTGGAAAAGGTTTGGGGCATTTTTTAGGTGCAATGCGAATTGACGGGTTTAGACCTGCCGAAGAATTTAAAGATAATATGGATATTTGGATAAACCGTTTTAGAACTGCACAACCTATCGAAGGATATGACAAAGTACAAATACCAGGAGATTTTGAAAGAGAAACCTCTCAAATAAGACTCACACAAGGCTGGGAATTGTTAAAACCTGTGGAAGACGACCTTAAAGCAGTTGCCCTTAAATTTGGGGTGGAATTGTAACAACAAGTTGTATAGTATATGTAGGCTGTAAGGTTTCGCAATGAAATAAATAAAAAACTTACAACCTACACTACAACTTTTATAGGTTTTCCGCATCAAAATTTTAAAGTAAGGTTTATGTAATAAAATTCGTCTTACTGCTAAAATATTGAACACGGATAACACAGAACACGCAGATTTACACAGTTTTTCTACTTATATTACTTTCATTAACTTATATTTTTCTATGTATCTATGTTACTATGTGGTTAAAATAATTTTGATGCGGAAAACCTACAACTTTTAGCCAATTATTTATATTTTTGGAAAATTTGCTACGGCTTGAATTTCTCCCAATTGTTCGATATGTCTATTGGTATGTTCCAACATAAAATGCACCCAATCAGATTTTGTCATATCACCAAGTCGCGGATGTTTGCTAATAAAACCATCATGTAGGTTTGAACTTTGAATAATAGTAGCTATTTCTGCTCTTTTATTCACAAATGCCTGCATACCTTCTGCCAAAGTGGTAAATCTTCCTTTTGGAGTTGTAAAATCTGGGGCATCTATTTTTAGGTTTCTATCTTGCATATAACCCGAAACTTTACTGCGATTGGTAACACTTTCAGCACCTTGTTCGGTAAGTCCTTCCGATTTCAGGTTTTTATAAATACCTGCTTCGACAATAAAAATATGTTCCAAACATTCCAAAACAGACCAAGTGCTATCGGTTGCTTTAAAATGTGCTTGTGTTTCAGAAAGATGTATAATACTTGCCAAGAGTCTTTCGGAAGAAAGGGCAAGTTCTGCTAAAAAAGTTTGTTGCATGGTAGTTATAGGTATTAGTGTTGTAAATCAAGCGGAATATTTTAGAAAATAAGCAAAATAAAACTATACATTTTCTCTAAACAATTTGACATCTGCCCAAAATGTTCCAAAAGGAATAATGGAGGCAAGTAAAGCTAAAAAAGTTTTTTTAAGTTGCCATTTCTGCACAAAACTTAAATAAATAACAGCAAAAACATACAAAATAAATAGAATACCGTGTATAGTTCCAAAAATTTTGTTTGCTTGTGGCATTGCAAAAATATACTTTAGTGGCATTGTAATAAATAATATTAGCAAAAAAGAGATGCCTTCTATACCTGCCAAAATACGTAATTTTCCGATAGGAGTTTCCAATAAATGTATCATTCAATAAAATAGTAAGTAGGCAAATGAATTGGTTTTGTTTTTTTCTATGATTCTAATAGGCTAAAATAATTATCAGCCATGTAGAACACATAGAAAAACAAAACTATTTAATTTTATGTGGGCAATTTAGCAAAATTATCAACTATTTGACACTTGCCAAATAGTTTTGCGTAAAATATACCTAATTAGGTTCTACCAAAAATAATTCTTGGTCATATTCTACTGGTGAAGCATTATCTACCAATACTTTTACAATTCGTCCACTAATTTCTGATTCTATTTCATTAAAAAGTTTCATTGCCTCAATAATGCAAACTACTTGTCCTTTTTTAATTTCGTCACCAACATTCACAAAAGAAGGATTGGTAGGTGCATTAGAACGGTAAAATGTACCAATCATAGGAGATTTTACAGCAACATAACGGCTACTGTCTGCAACGGGTGCTTTTTCTTCTACTTTTGCAACTGGAGTTTGTACAACATTGCTTACTGGTGCTGCTGCCACTACAGACGGCACACTTACTACATTAGCAGCATGTTTTACTTCAGCACTGCGTTTGGTTTTTAATTTTAGCCCTTCAGTTTCTATAATTACTTCTTCTAAACCTGAATCTGCGATAAAACTAAGAAGTTGTTGAATTTCTTGCGGTTTCATTTATGTATGTGTTAAAATGATGGTGTTTTGTAGTGCAAATAAAGTTGTTTTTTATCATTCCACAAAATAAAGTATAATAATTTAGGTTACTAATTATGTAAGTAATTTACTAAACTTCAAAATTTATTTTTTCCTTTTCTTATCAAAACTAAAAGTACGTGAAATATTAAAACCATAATGAATATTGCCTTTATCCCATTGCCCTACAGTTTCTGTAATAAATGCTTTTTCTATCATTCCCAAAGAGTTTGTAAATTGTAATTGAAAAACGTGTCCACCTGTTTCAATATCAAAACCAAGTGCCAAAGAATTATTATAGGTTTTCAAAACCTGTTCAGATAACACATAATAATAATCTACATTAAACGAAACTCGTTTAGAAATTTTGATACGTCCTCCAATTCCCATTGCAAACACATCATTAGGGTCTGCTGTTGTGGCAACTAAGTTACGATGCACCCAAGTTGGGGTTAATTGTAACGAAAAACTTTCACTAAATTTCCGTGCTATTAGTAATTGCGAAGTATATGTTATACGATTAGAAAAATAATAGGTATCTGTAGGATTTGGTAAATCTTTTTTCATACTATTGATAGCAATACTTCCAAATAATGACAAAGTAATTGGCATATTTTTAGTGCCTGATGACTGTCGCAAAACCTTAAATTTTGCAAAACCATCATAGGTTTTTTCATAAGAACTCCTACCAAGTCCTACCATTAGTCGGTTACTGATGCCGTATTCGAAACCCAAACGAATAGTAGCTTGGTCTAAGCCCCATAAATTATAAGCTCCATCACTCAACTGCCCAAAACGGTGGGAAATACGAAAATCTAAGTGTTTGGCAGCTACGTTTTCCACAGAATGTCCGTTAATGATGCGGGTAGATTTGAAAGTTGCAGCAACATAATCTGTTGTTGGTGCTTTATCGGCTTCCATCATCTTAAAAAGGTCGTCATCTTGTGCAAAAAGACTACTTTTTTGCACCAAAATAAAACACAAAACCAAATAAATTATCTTTTTCATACGTTATTAAGTAAAATGTATAGTAACTATTTTTAGTAAAGTTAATTAAATTCGGCAGGAACTTCGGTAATGCCATGTGCCTTTGCTTTACCATTTTCGTCTATATGCACAAAAACCATTTTTTCAATCGTAATAATTTGCTGATGTGTAAAAAGATTTCTAACATGGCAACGCAAAGTAATCGAAGAGGCTCCCAAAAGTACCACTTCGATTCCAATTTCAATAATATCACCTTGTTGTGCGGAACTGACAAAATCAATTTCAGACATATATTTAGTTACAATTTGGCGAGTATTTAACACACAACGGGCATAAATGGCTGCCTCTTGGTCAATCCAAGCTAATAAAGTACCTCCAAATAATGTCCCACCTGCATTAAGGTCATTAGGTTTTACAGATTGACGTGAATAAAAACGCATAAATTTAGGTTTTAAAAGTTATAAAGAAAATAATTAGTAGTAAGAAAGGTAACTTGCTGCTTAGTAATGAATGGTAATATATAAAACACTAATTTATTTTACAAGTATATAACTAATAAGTAATTCTAAATTTTAAACTGTAAGTTATAAACTATTGATAATCAAGTATTTATATAATTTAAAACTTACAACTACTTATTTTACCATAGTTTTATATTTAAAAATAGTTGAAATTTGGAATTTTTTGGTAAATACTAAAAATGAAGTCTAATAACATCAAGACAAGAGAACAAAAATAAATAAGGCAAAATTGTACTTTCCTAAAATATTCCACTTTTTTAACGAAACCTTATTACACAAAAGTATTAAAAATAATTTTAAAATTAAAATTTTTGTAACTGCATTAAACACAAATATATTTGAGTACAATCTGAATATACATACAAGTTGAAATCATTTTGGAAGGTAAAATAACTATGTTTTAGTTGATTTACTTTACACATAAAAAAAAACTACGTTGGCAATGGTGCATTTTCGCACCTTAAAAACCCCTACGTTGGCAATGGTGCATTTTCGCACCTTGACAAGCGTAGGGGTTTACTTTCACTAATTAATTTACTGTTTCACTACTTTTTTCACTGCGGTTTTTCCGTCCACGTTTAACAACAAAATGTACGTACCACTTGCATAGTCCGACAAATTAAGTTCGTGGCTGAAATCGGTGCTGTTACTTTCTACAGTT
>JBIKRY010000032.1:0-22688 GCA_044348925.1 Bernardetiaceae bacterium | reverse complement strand
TATTCGGCTCGTTTGGCAGTAATTACAGGCGGAGAACCATTAATGTATGATTTGGAAAAACTAACAGATGCCCTAAAACAACAGGGTTTTCAAACCAATATCGAAACATCGGGGGCTTATAAACTATTGGGAAAATGGGATTGGATATGTTTTTCACCCAAAAAATTCAAAGAGCCACTCCTCGAAGTTGCACAACAAGCCAATGAGCTAAAAATTATTGTCTATAATAAAAGTGATTTTTTATGGGCAGAAAAATATGCTGCAATGGTAAATCCTGCTTGTAAGTTGTTTTTGCAACCAGAATGGAGCAAAACAGAGGAAATGTTGCCACAAATGATAGAATATGTCAAGCAAAACCCAAAATGGCGTGTTTCTTTGCAAGTGCATAAATATATGAATATTCCATAAAAAATATAGGTTTTATGGAACAAAATTATTTTAACCACATAGACACATAGACACATAGAAAATATAGGTTTATTTAAAAACTAAAAAATGTTAAAAATTTGTTTATGCCAATTGGTTTCTATTGCTTTGCATTGTTAAAAACACAAAAATAAACTTATGAAACTTCGTTTTGCTTTTACACATCTGCATCATCTTACTTTGCAAAAGGTAGGCTGTGTAGCTATGTATTAACAAAACTATACAATAACTTGTTATGCAAGGGCTTACCATTTTTTTGGTAAGCCCTTTTTGTTTGTAGCAAGATTTTTTTATTAATTTCTGTAGCACATACTAAAGTCTATGCTACAGATTTTACAAATAATTTAAAGCACAGACTGAAGTCTATGCTACAGATTTTACGAATAATTTAAAGCACAGACTGAAGTCTATGCTACAGATTTTACGAATAATTTAAAGCACAGATTAAAGTCTATGCTACAGATTTTACAAATAATTTAAACCTATTTTATACAAATGAAACTTAGAATTGCTATTCAAAAATCGGGCAGACTGTCCGAAGATTCGCTAAAACTCCTCAAGGAGTGTGGTATTGAGATTGCAAATGGTTCGGGCAAATTGCGAACAGAAGCTGCAAATTTTCCTATTGAAGCCTATTTTTTGCGAGATGACGATATTCCAAAATACGTGGAAGATGGCGTAGCAGATATTGGCATTGTTGGCGAAAATGTATTGCTTGAGCAAGGTGTTGCGGTTCGTGTGGTGCAGGGCTTAAATTTTGGGAAATGTCGTTTGTCTTTGGCAGTTGCCAAAACGATGACGTACCATAATTTGCAAGATTTGCAAGGCAAAAAAATAGCTACTTCTTATCCTGTGATTTTGCAAAAATATTTGTCAAGTAATAATATTACGGCACATATTCACGAAATTAGTGGTTCGGTAGAAATAGCTCCAAGCATAGGATTAGCAGATGCTATTTGTGATTTGGTAAGTTCGGGCAGTACTTTGTTTTCTAATGGCTTGAAAGAAGTGGAAACTGTTATTCAAACTGAAGCCAAATTAATTGCTAACCCAAATTTAGGAGAAGAAGCCCTCAAAATACTACAAAAATTAGTTTTTAGAATGAATGCGGTGCTTAAATCTCGCAAAAATAAATATATTTTGTTGAATGCACCCAATAATAAATTGACAGAAATTTGTGCCGTCTTACCAGGTATGAAAAGCCCTACCATTGTGCCTTTGGCTTTGGAGGGTTGGTCGTCTGTGCATTCGGTATTGCAAGAAGATGATTTTTGGGAAATTATAGAAAACTTGCAAGCTGCAGGTGCAGAAGGTATTTTGGTAGTTCCAATAGAAAAAATGATAGTTTGATAGATGTTATGAAGATTTGTAGCATAGACTTTTGTCCAATGCTATTAAGCTAAGAAAAATATTTAAACTGCCTTTTTAGCCCTGTAAGGGCAACATATTTATAGCAAAAACAGTCCCAACTCCTCAAAGTGCCGTAGGCACGAAACCTATTTCGTGCCTACGGCACTTTGAGGAGAAAAACTAACTCATACTATAAATATTTCGTGCCTATGGCACTAAAAAACGTAATCCTTAACTTAATAGCATTGGACTTTTGTCTGTGCTTGTAAATTATTGATAATTAAAACTTACAAGCACAGACTAAAGGCTATGCTATAGATTTTCATTACATTTGTTAAAAATTTCCTAAAAAGTTACTATTTTTTGAAAATATCGCAGTTTTTGCGTATTTTTCCTAAAATATAAACTAATTTTTTCTCATTTAAAATCAATTTTTATGAAAATAGTCCGAATATTCATTTTATTAGGTGCTTTGTTTACTATCACGCAGCATGTATATGCTCAAGATGCTATTGCAAGTGGTTTAAAAGCAGCTTTGGAACAAGGTATTACCAAAGGTGTTTCGAGTGCCTCTGCGACAGATGGTTTTTTGAAAAATCCGTTCATCAAGATTCCGTTTCCACCAGAAATTAATTTTGTAGAGGAAAAATTGCGAATGATAGGTTTGGGCGGAGAAGTGGATAAGTTTGTAACTTCGATGAATCGTGGGGCAGAAAGTGCAGCCAAATCTGCATTGCCTATTTTTCTCAAAGCCATTGTGAATATGAGTATTACAGATGCCATTGGTTTGTTGAAAGGTGGTGAAAATGCTGCTACACTTTTTCTTAAAAAAAGCACCTACGAAAATTTGGTAACTCTCTTTAAGCCAACGATGCAAGCCTCGTTGGGTGCTTCGGAAGCTACTAAATTATATGGACAGATTATGGGCAAATATAACCAAATTCCATTTGTGCAAAAAGCAAATCCAGATATCAATGACTATGCAACTCGCAAAGCAGTAGATGGTTTATTTACGTTGATAGCACAAGAAGAAAAAAATATCCGCCAAAATCCAACTGCAAGAGCTACAGATTTATTAAAATCGGTATTTGGAAAATAATATTTTGGGCTTGGCAATTTTTTGCAAATATTCCATGAATAGGTTAAGATTTTTCAAGTTTTGGAAACTTGGAAAATCTTTTTTTTTGCAATTAGAAAAAAAAACGACAAAAAAGACTTGCTACAAACAATTTTTTTGTAGTTTGTAGCAAAAAATTTGCCTAATTACATTTTTCAAAGCAAATTGCAAACATTTACATTCTATTCGTAATTTTAAAAGCTGATGTTTACACTGACTTTACTCGTTATACCAATAGTAACCGCCTTATTGGTGCTATTTTTTACAGGTGAAAATGCCAAAAGAGTGGCTTTATTAGGCTCTTTACTCAATCTTGCCCTTGCTGTGGTAATGTGGCTACAATTTTCGACAGATTCTACGGTGCAATTTCTTAGCACTTATGACTGGTTGCCTTCGGCTGGTATCCAATTTGCCTTAGGAATGGACGGAATTAGTTTACTATTAGTAATGCTAACCTGTGTCTTGATTCCTGTCATTATTTTATCGTCTTTTGAGCATAATTATAAGAATCCTTCGGCATTTTATGCCCTTATTTTGTTTATGCAAACGGGTTTGATTGGCGTATTTTCGGCTCAAGATGCAGTATTATTTTATTTTTTCTGGGAGGTAGCCTTAATTCCTGTCTATTTTATTGCTGCCATTTGGGGTGGCGAAAAACGTATTCGTGTTACTTTCAAGTTTTTTATCTATACCGTTTTTGGTAGTTTGTTTATGCTTTTAGCTTTGGCTTACTTGTATTTTCAGACCGAAGGCACACATTCTGCTGCTTTAGTAGATTTGTATAAACTTAGCACTACCTTATCTGCTTCAGAACAAACTTGGGTATTTTGGGCATTATTCTTGGCTTTTGCTATCAAAATGCCTGTTTTTCCATTCCATACTTGGCAACCAGACACTTATACCGAATCTCCAACTCCTGCCACGATGTTGTTATCGGGTATTATGTTGAAAATGGGTTTATATGGTGTTATTCGTTGGTTATTGCCAATCGTACCACTTGCTGTAGAAACTTGGGGAATGATGGTTATGATTTTGTCGGTAATTGGTATTATTTACGGTTCTGTAATTGCATTGCAACAAAAAGATATTAAACGATTAATAGCTTATTCTTCTTTTGCTCACGTGGGATTAATGTGTGCAGGTATTTTTTCGGGAACTATAGAAGGTTTGCAAGGTGCAATGGTGCAAATGTTTGCCCATGGTATCAATGTGGTAGGTTTGTTTTTGATTGTGGAAGCTATTTATTCACGAATTGGAACAAGAGAATTAGCAAATTTAGGTGGAATTACCCAAAATACGCCTATGATGACAGTAATGTTTGCTATTTTGATGCTTGGTAGTGTGGCATTGCCATTGACCAATGGATTTGTTGGGGAGTTTATGTTATTGCTTGGAGTGTATAAATTTAATATGTGGTATGGCATTATTGCAGGAATTACCATTATTTTGGGTGCTGCTTATATGTTGCGTATGTTTCAAGGAACTATGTTTGGCGAACAAACCAAATATACAAAAGCTATTACAGACCTTAATCTTTCTGAAAAAATTGCCTTGTTGCCATTAATTGTTTTGGTGTTTTGGGTGGGAATCTATCCAAGTACCTTTCTCAAAATCACAGAACCAGCTATTGCAAATTTAATGACTTTGCTAAAATAACAAATTTACCTCTTTATACGTTAAATGATTTATATGCTAAAACCTATTAGAATTTTTTTCTAATAGGTTTTAGCATAATTTATTAAGTATGTTAAGTAATTAATGTAAGTTGCGTAGCAAATTTATTAAAAACCTTGCACTCTAAAGGGTATGTTACATTCTATGCAACTTTCATTACTTATGTTCCATCAAAGCTATTTTAAAAACAAAACAATATGAAAAAATTTCATTTAATTTCTTTATCGGCACTTGTATTTGCAGTGCCATTATTTGTGCAAACAAGTTGCACACGCATAGACGCAGGTCATGTAGGTATCAAGGTAAATTTGTATGGTACAGACAAAGGCGTGCAAGATATTACAGAAGTTAGCGGTATGGTTTGGTATAACCCCATGACAACGGTTGTTCATGAGTTTCCTACCTATGTGCAACACAAAGTTTGGACAGCAAGTTTAACCGAAGATAGTCCAACCAACGAGGAGTTTACCGTAACAACAAAAGATGGTTTGAGTCTTTCATTTGATATTGGTTTAGATTATGCAGTAATTCCAAATAATGTATCTGCCATTTTTAGAAAATATCGCAAAGATTTGCCACAAATAACCAATGAATTTATTAGAACTTTGGTGCGTAATTCGTACAATCAAGTAGCATCTAATTATACTGCCGAAGATATGGTTTCGAGACGTGCCGAATACGAAGCACAAGTAAAGGCATTGTTAATCAAAGATATGATTGCGGCGGGTTTTGATGTTACACAAGTGGGTATTATTGGAAAAGTGCGAATGCCTGCCTCTTTGGAAGATGCGGTAAATTCTAAAATTAAGGCGGTGCAAGACGCAATTCGTGCCGAAAATGAAAAACAACGCACCATTGCCGAAGCACAAAAGAAAATAGAAGAAGCTAAAGGCGAGGCAGAATCTTTGCGTATTCGTGCCGAATCTGAAGCCAATGCCAATAAATTGATGAATACTACTTTGTCGCCAACCATTATTCAAAAAATGTATATCGAAAAATGGGACGGAAAATTGCCTGTGTATGGACAAACTCCAACTTTATTCAAAAATTTGCAATAGATTAATCTCTATAACGATATTTCAAATCTATATTCATTTGGATATATAATAGGATACTTTCCAAGTCTTCAAAACTTGGAAAGTATATTTGTTAATTTTAAATTTGATTTCTAATTAACTTTTATGTTTAGCCTTTTTTCAATCTATTGGCTTCATCTTCCGAACCTGTACTACGTTTTTGCATAGCTTTCATTTGCGTATTGCCAAAATTATAGGTAAAATTTAATTTAATTTGGCGGCTTTCCCAATTTCCACGAATATCCATATACAAGCCTCCAAATCTATTTGTACCAGCCCAAGGATTTGTATAAAGTATGTCTGTTACCGACAAACGTAAAGTGCCTTTTTCTTTCAATACTGTTTTTTGGATACCAAAATCTAAGCTACCCATAGCCTGCATTGCAAAAGTACCTGCCCAAACCGATGGCGAATTATACCAACCAGATAACTCTACAGACCAACCTTTTGGTAGTGTAAAAGTATTCTGCCCATAAAAATTTAGGGTATATACATCACGAGAAATAGTTTTTCCACCTCCAAAATCTGCATCATAACGACTGTTAAACATATTCACATTTGCATACAATAACCACCAATTTTTGATGGGAATTGGCATACTCACATTGAGGTTAATAGTTTTTTCGGTTGCCAAATTTCGTGGACTCAAATACGTTGCATTTTTATTTTTTTCGTCAATATCTGTTAATTGTGCAAAAAAGTTTTGGGTATGGCTATAACTCAACGCAGTAGTTAAGGCGTAGGCGTAAGTATGCGAAATTTGCACACTATTGGTATATTGTGGACTCAAAAACGGGTTGCCTCGTTGAAAAGTTAATTCATCTAATTTAGATTCAAAAGGATTTAGGTCTTGATAATTTGGTCTATCAATTCGGCGACTATAGGTCATCGAAAACGCATTTTTAGGGTTTGCATTATAGGTAATGCCCATACTTGGGAAAAAATCGAGGTAATTTCTACTTACTTTATCCAAAGATGTATTTTGGGTGCTTGTCAAATTACCTTCCGAAATGGTATGTTCGGCACGTAATCCTGTTTGGAAATCCCATTTTCCTGCTTTTCTTTTGTAGTTGATATATGCAGCATTTACATTTTCTGTATAAGCAAACAAATTGCTTTTTTCGGCAATTAGTGTTTTGAAACCATTATCATCTACGTCATAAAATTGAAAATTATTATCTGTTTTTACCAGAGAAGTTTTTGCACCAATTCCAATTTTACCACCAAATAATTTTTGTTCGTAATCTATTTTTGCATTATACAAAGCAATATCTGTTTTGGTATCCATTGCAAAATTTCTTATTAAAATAGTGGTAATGCCATCAGGTTTTACATATTTGTTTGGTTGGTCAGACAAACTTGTGTTTACATATTGCATGGCATTGGCATCAAAATTTAGTTCTCTGCCACTGGTATCTTTGTATTGGTAGTTGAGATTTGCCGAAATGTTTTTGAAGGTTGCATCTGTAGGGCTTTTAGAAATCAAAATTTGTTCTAATACATTGCTTGTGCCATTGTAAATATTGGTGCGTGAATCTCCTTTAAATACATTGTTACTCTGTACGACATTGAAAATTACGCCAACTGTATTTTTGCTATTGATGCTATAATCTGCACCTGCACGCAAATTGTTGCTTAATTCATCAGAAATAGTAGTAGATGGTTGGTCAAATATTTGTTCATTTTGTTGGCGATAAATGTGCATAGCTTGTCTATTTTTGCTTGTTCCATTGGTATAATTTGCAAAATAATTCATCTTTTTGCCTCTTTTATTCAATGCCAACGAACTATTAAATTTGCCAAAATATGCACCTTGTCCATATCCCAAATTGATACTTCCGTTTGTACCTAAATTTGTGTTTTTTTTCAACCGAATATTGATAATACCTGCATTGCCTGCTGCATCATATTTGGCAGAAGGCTGTGTAATGATTTCGATGGCATCAATATCAGCAGCTTGCATGGTTTTGAGATAATCTGCTAATTGTGCAGTAGTAAATACCGTTTGTCGACCATCAATATAGACCGTAACTGTACTTTTGCCTTGCACCGAAATTTTATTGGTATTGTCAATCGTTACCCCTGGTGCTTTTCGCAATACTTCTAAGGCATTTTGTCCTGTTGCATTGATATTGCTACTCACATTAAAAACAGTCTTATCAGATTGTACTTCTACTAATGGTTTTTTGGTAATTACAACTACTTCGTCTAATTGCGAAGTCATTTTTGCTATTTGCAAAGTTCCCAAATCTACATCTTTGCTTTCTACCTCAAAAACCGCAGACATAAAATTTTGATAGCCAATACCTGTAATTTGTAACAGATATTTTCCGTTAGCTATGTCATTAAAAGCAAAAGTTCCATCATCATTGGAATAGTTTGCTTTAACCAAAGAGGAATCTTTTGCGTGCAAAACAGCTACAGTAGCAAAGGCAACAGGATTGGTAGTTTCTTTAGCAATTCCTTTTATTTGATGTTGTGCATATAGACTCTGCCCGATAAAAAATGTGGCGAATACTAAAAATAAAGTTTTCATATTTGTTTTTCAAGTGGTAAATTTTGCAAATTTATAAGCAATTTTGTGTTAGTAGTTACAAATGCTTGTAAAACAAGAAAAATAACGCAAACTGCTTTTGTAGTAATAGAGAATTACCAAAAATATACCATAAACTATAACTACTTGATTAATAGCTTATTACAAAGCAATACAATTAAAAATAGCGTAAAAAATGTCCGAAAATGCACATTTTTTGTTCGTTATTGAACTTAAAAAATATTATTTTGCAATATTTTTGGCAATTTGTGTAGAGAATATATAAAATTTATTTACTTTACTTGCAATTAAAAACCTACATTAACTAACCAATAAAACCATAACCCAATGAGAATCATCATTCCGATGGCAGGACGTGGAACACGCCTTCGCCCACACACCTTGACCGTACCAAAACCATTATTGCCAATTGCAGGCAAAGCCATTGTGCAACGCTTGGTAGAAGATATTGTAGAAGTTTGTAATGAGCCTGTAGAGGAAATAGCTTTTATTATTGGCGATTTTGGGCAACAAGTAGAAAAAGATTTGTTGGCTGTCGCACAGAAAGTAGGCTCAAAAGGTAAAATTTATTACCAAGACAAACCATTAGGTACTGCTCATGCTATTTTGTGTGCCAAAGAATCTTTGCAAGGAGATGTAGTAATTGCTTTTGCAGACACTCTTTTTAAGGCAGATTTCAAATTAGATAAAAAACATGATGGTGTAATTTGGGTAGAAAAAGTACAAAATCCTTCTTCTTACGGTGTCATTAAAACAGATAAAGATGGTTATATTACCGATTTTATCGAAAAACCAACCGAATTTGTTTCTGATTTAGCCATTATTGGTATTTATTATATCAAAGATGGCGAAATGTTGCGAAAAGAAATGCAATATTTATTAGACAACGATATCAAGGAAAAAGGCGAATATCAACTAACCAATGCCCTTGAAAGTATGAAACAAAAAGGGATAAAATTTGCACCTGGTAAAATTACAGAATGGTTAGACTGTGGCAACAAAGACACTACAGTTTATACCAATCAACGCTATTTGGAATATATCAAAGGCACAAAATTGAAGGCAGATTCTGCAAAAATTGTAAATTCTACCATTATTGAGCCTGTTTATTTAGGCGAAAATGTAGAAATATACCATTCCGTAATTGGGCCTCATGTAAGCATTGGAGATAATACAAAGGTGAAAAATTCGGTTATCCAAAATAGTATTATCCAAACCAATACCCAAATAGAAAATGCAAATTTGAAAGATTCTATGATTGGTAATCATGTAAAATACCAAAAAGAGGCTACAGATTTGAGTGTGGGAGATTATAATGTAATTAAGTAAATTGTAAAGACTATTCAAAAAGTAAGATTCTATTACCTACAAAACTTGTTAGGTAATAGAATCTTACTTTTTTATAAGTGAATTACTTCTCCGTATGCTGCTGCTGCTGCTTCCATAATAGCTTCAGACATAGTTGGGTGTGGGTGAACAGATTTGATAATTTCGTGTCCTGTAGTTTCCAAATTTCGAGCTACTACAGCCTCGCCAATCATTTCTGTAACATTTGCACCAATCATGTGGCAACCAAGCCATTCGCCATATTTAGCATCAAAAATTACTTTTACAAAACCTTCTTTTACGCCTGCTGCACTTGCTTTGCCTGATGCCGAAAATGGAAATTTACCAATTTTGACTTCATAACCTGCCTCTTTTGCCTGTTTTTCGGTCATACCAACCGATGCAATTTCGGGACTGCAATACGTACAACCAGGGATATTTCCATAATTTAATGGACTTGGGTGATGTCCTGCTATTTTCTCCACACAAATAATGCCTTCTGCCGAAGCAACGTGAGCCAATGCTTGTCCTTTGACAATATCGCCAATCGCATACACATTTGGAATATTGGTACGGTAAAAATCATCTACCAAAACTTTGCCTTTGTCTGTTGCAACACCAACTGTTTCTAAGCCCAAACCTTCTAAATTTGTTTGCATACCAACCGCAGACAACACAATATCACATTCCACGACTGTAGTAATGCTACCTGTTTTTACCGTAACTTTGCAACCTTCGCCACTTGTATCTACAGATTCTACACTCGAATTGGTCATGACGGTCATGCCCGATTTCTTAAATTCTTTTTCTAATTGCTTAGAAACATCTTCATCTTCAACAGGAACAATGTTTGGTAAGTATTCAACAATCGTAATTTTTGTACCAATCGTATTATAAACATAGGCAAATTCAACACCAATAGCACCCGAACCCATAATAAGCATAGATTTTGGTTGTTTTTCGAGAACCATTGCTTTGCGATAGCCTATAATTTTTTGGTTATCTATCTTGATATTTGGCAATTCTCTGGCACGTCCACCTGTTGCCAAAATAATATGATTAGCTTCATACATGGTTTCTTTGCCTGTGGCATCTGTTACCGAAACTTGTTTGTTAGAAACCAATTTACCAAAACCCGTTAATCTTTCAATCTTATTTTTCCTAAACAAAAATTCTATGCCTTTGCTCATACCACCTGCAACAGTTCGGCTACGTTTAATCATTTCGGCAAAATCCATCGAAAAACTATCGACTTTAATACCATAATCTTTTGCGTGTTTGAAATAATCATAGACTTGTGCCGATTTTAATAAGGCTTTGGTAGGAATACAACCCCAGTTTAGGCAAATCCCGCCGAGTTCTTCTTTTTCTACTACTGCTACTTTCATTCCAAGTTGGGAGGCTCTTATGGCAGCAACATAGCCGCCAGGACCTGAACCGATAACAATTAAATCGAATTTTGACATAAAATAATTTTGTTGATGGTTATTGACTGCAAATTTAGCAACAAATATCTAATAAGTTATTGTAATTTGTAAAATTGTACCTCCAAATTTTATAAACTTTTCTTCTTGGTGGTTTGGCAAGTTAAAAATAAAAAATTAGCTTGTTACATTACCAAAACACAAAAACCTTATGGCTATTTTTTCGTAAACTATCAATTAGTTTGTCTAACATATTTGGTTTAGCAACGCAAACTTTGTTAGCAAATTATCAAATTTACATAATAAAACTTAAAATTACCAAACACAATGCGTGAACAAACCCCTATTATTACCGAATCCGAAAAATCATGGTTTTGGCAACTAATTATTTTAATTCTATTTTTTATTACTGCAGTTATTTTTTGGGATACTTTGCTTATTTATCCCATTAAATTATTGGTAGTTGTGTTCCATGAGTTAAGTCACGGCTTGATGTCGGTGGCAGTTGGTGGCAAAATTATCAAAATTCAAATAGATTATCGTTTGGGTGGTTATTGCGAATCTTCGATACCAGCCTCGCATCTTGCCTCGATTGCGGTATCTTCGGCGGGCTATTTAGGTAGTTTAATTTGGGGAGGAATTATTTTGGTACTTGCTTTGCGAACAGATAAAGACCGATGGATTACAGGCATCATTGGTTTGATTGTTTTGGGAATTAGTTACTATGTTTTTATTACAGGCGAAATGTTTGGCATTTTATTTTGTTTGGGTTTTGGAATTACCTTATTATTGGCGGCTGCATTTTTGCCCAATGTTTTCCACGATTATTTTCTAAAATTTATAGGTATTACAAATTGTTTATATGTTATCATCGACATCAAGGAAGATTTAATCAGCCGTAGCAATGTTGGTAGTGATGCCGATGCCATTGCCGAACTAACAGGATTGCCATCTATAGGCATTGGCGTAGTTTGGTTATTGGTGGCTTTGCTGTTCCTATATTTTATTTTGAAATTAGGTTTGAAAATGCCAAAAAATACTTAAGTTACACAAAATATTACGCTAAACTATCTTTTACGGCATATTGTACCTATTATTTTTACTTTTATCTGATATGTTACTACAATTTTCGCATTTACAAGGTTTTTCAAGCCTCAAACATTTTGTAAGCACCAGAAACGGAGGGGTTAGCAAAGCACCATTTGATGCTTGCAATATGAGTTATGCAGTGGCAGACAATCCTGCGGAAGTGGCACAAAATAGAGAAATTGTGTGCCAAAAAATGGGCTTTGTTACCCAACAATTATGTGTGCCACAACAAACGCATAGTGCTACAATTCAAGTAGTTACAGAAGTAGATAAAGGCAAAGGTGCTTATGATTTTGTATCAGGAATTCCAAATACAGATGGATTAGTAAGCAATCAAAAAAATATAACTTTAATGGTTTTTTCGGCAGATTGTGTAATGTCGTTGTTTTATGATACAAAATTACAAGTAATTGGTGCAGTGCATGCAGGTTGGCGTGGAACAGTGCAAAAAATCACCGCAAAAATGCTGGAGTCTATGCAACAAAATTTTGGTACACAAGCCGAAAATGTACTTGTTGGTATTGCACCTGCCATTCGTGCTTGTTGTTATGAAGTAGGGGAGGAGGTCGCAGAATCTGTAGTACAGGCTTTTGGGACAGAAGAAAAATATTTGCTCAAAAATCCAATTAGCCAAAAATATCATTTTGATTTGCACTATGCCAACCAAAAACAACTAATAGACGTAGGAATTTTAGAAAAAAATATCACTACTATGCAAATCTGTACGCAATGCGAATCTAAAACTTTTTTTTCGAGTCGAGCAGGCAAAGGCATAACAGGGAGATTTGCAGCAGGAATTTGTTTGGTGTAAGGAAATTTTTTATTACAAAAACATACCTTAAACTTACTTTAATTAATATTCATTATCAACTGTTTTTTATCCATTACGATTGTCCACATACCAATAAATTTGCCATTTATGGTAAATGGCGAAGTGTAAATAATAGCTTTGTCGTCTATTTTCTGCAAATTATCTACCAATTCTATGTTATTTTGGCTATTGTAGGTATATGCTTGAAAAACTTGTTTTTCTTTTTCGTAGCCTGTCTGTGTTTCTTGGCATACCAAACGGTAGTCTAATACATACATAAATTTGAGACTATCAGGTATATATAATTTGGTATTGCAATCAAATGTTTTGGAAATATCTATCTTGGGCAGAGCAGTTTTATTGAGTTTTTCTACAGCTTTTTTTGCAAAATCTGTAGCAGTACCTAATAACTGTACGTCTGTTACGCGTTTTATTTTTCGGCTTTTCATACCTTCGGCAATAAATTCACGACTTTTGCGGTCTTGTGGCGTACAAGCACTAACAAAGAAAGCTACAAAAATTGCATAGCAAGTAATTTTTGTAGCAGGTATATGCAGGAATGAATACATTTTATAAAACATAATTTTAGTAATAAAAAATAGAATCTACTATTTATATAATATTAGTAGCAATGGTTTCATAACCGACTTGCATTGCATTTCCTATTTTTAGGGTACGATAAATAGCTTGGTCATATTTTTTGATTACAATACTCACATCAAATTTTTCGATGGCTAACTGTCTGCTATTTGCTCCCATTTTTCGCAACATAGGTTCTCCAATGGTAAGCATTACTTTCATTTTTTCTGCCAAATCTCGTGGGTCTTTTACATTGCACAAAAAACCATTAAACGCATCTTTTACCGTTTCTCTGCAACCAGGTACATCTGTAGTAATAATAGGTTTGCCCAGACTTGCAGCCTCAATCAAGGTGCGTGGAACTCCCTCGCGATATGATGGCAAAATTACACAATCAGCCTCATTAATAATTGGTTTTACATCTTCTACTGTTCCTAAATATTCTATTAACCCTTCTTCTACCCATGCTTGTACTTGTTCGGGTGGAATCCCAAGCCCTGCATTGGTATCTATTTTGCCTAATAATTGGCAACGAACAGGAATATTTTGTGCTTTGAGCAGCTTGATAGCCTCGATATATTCCAAAACTCCTTTATCATATAATACTCTTGCTATCATTAGAAAAGTAAATGTATGATTATTTTTAAATTCTTCGGGCTTAAAATCTACTACATTAATCCCAGAACCAGGGAGGGTATCTGTAATATGTGCAGAAACTAATTTTTGCTCAATAAATAACTGCCTATCATCTTCATTTTGAAAAAACACACATTGCGGAAATTGAAATGCAAAACGGTATAATGCTTTGCCTACTTTTGCGGTAAGACTTTCACGGATAAACAACGTACCCAAACCTGTAACATTGTTAATAGAGGCAATACCCAGCATTTTGGCTGCTATTGTTCCATAAATATTTGGTTTAATGGTATAATGTAGAACTATGTCTAAATTTGCTTTTTGGTAAATACTACATAAATCACGTATCAGCAACAAATCTTTTAAGGGATTATTGCCTTTCGATTCCATTTCTAAAGGATAAAACTCACAGCCAATATCTTGCAATCGTTGTCCATACCCGTCATCGGGTGCTATCGCAATTACTTCATGGTCTTGATTTAAAAATGATTTAATTAAACTCATTCTAAAGTTAAAAATATTCCACGAAGAATTTATTACTATTCCTATTCGCATAATTCTCAAAATAAAAGGTTAAAATATGGTATTCTAAATATTGTAGCCTTTCTTCATAGTTTTTTAGTGGTTGATATGAATGTTAGTTGCCAAATTTTAAGCCAAACATTTTGCAAAATTAACATTTTTTAGTACAAAAAGTATAATTTATATAAAATGTTTAGTTAATTATTTGTGAATAACTTGTTACGTTGCGAAGCCCGCCAAAATTGGTCATCAAAACGTCTTTCAAAAGGAATAAAAAAGTGTTTATTGGCATATTTTTCTGTCTGTTGCATACTGTTAAAACCGCAAGCAGTACATATTTTTTCGGCTTTTTCCAACAGAAAAATAGGAATTGTGAAGGTTGGGAGTATTTGGAATGTTTTTATACTTATACGTATATTATTGCAAAAAGATTGCAAATAATTATATATTTTTTGTGTATTTATGGTAGATAGGATAATAATTTTTGCATTGCTATTGCTAATTTGATATTTATCTACTGTATATGCTAATAAAACAAGTAATTCTTCGTAAGGTTCTGCATGAATCAGCAACCAATAGGGGGTATTATTTTGCCATAGATGCACGATTTCTGTCGGTATTTCGGTAGCAATAGGATAAGTATAGTGTAATTTTGGGAAATTTTGGGAAATTTCTTGGCTATGTTGTTGCACAAATGCAAAATGCTCGTCTTCAAGGTCTTCCAGAATAAAACTTTTTGCAAAAAAAGGTGGCATATCGAGCAATTTTACATAATTTTTCCATTGTAAACGCCGATTTATCCAATAGAAAATAGGTTTTTGTCTGCTATTCTCCAACAAAATTTCTATATGATTCCATTCGCCATACAAACCAGCAGGAAAAACATCTATATAAATTTCGTCTATTTGATAAGTTTCAATTTGTGTAACTAACCATTGTTGGTAAGTAGCAAGATAATTTTGTTTATTTTCAATATTATTTTCTAAATATATTGGAACTTGCAAATAATTTAATTGATAGATACTTGCTATAGTTTGACTATGTGCAGAAGAACTTAGCAAAAAAATATTTTCTGCTGTCAATTCCAAACTTTGCATCAACTGCGTACAGCGTTGCAAATGTCCTAAACCTGTGCCTTGTGCATAAAAAAGAATATTTTTAGGCATATACGCTTAATTGAAACGTGGATTTTTGGGATAATTGGCAAATACTTTATACTTGCCACCCATATTTTTTAGGATAGTTTGCCACAAATTTTGGGCATCAGTAGCAAAAATTATTTGCAAATCTATTTCCAAAACCAACCAAGATTTATCCTTAATTTCTTTGTCCAACTGTTCATAGCCCCAACCACTGTAGCCAACAAAAAAACGACTATTTTCGGCTTGTAGTTTGTCTGTTATTGCCAAACTACGTACATAATCAAAATCACCACCCCAATAAATTCCATCTTTTAACAGAATAGCATTAGGGATAGTGGGTATTTTGTGAATAAAGTGCAAAGTATTATTTTCTACGGGACCTCCAAAATACAAAGTTTGGCTAAAACTTGACATTTCGACTACATCTCCTACTTCTACATTGGTAGCTCGATTGAGTATGAAGCCAAAAGAGCCGTAGTGTTTGTGATGTTCACATAACAGAATTACTGCCCTATCAAAATGTGGGTCTGACAAAAAAGGTTCTGCAATTAATATACAACCTTTGGAGGGTGCAATAGCATTTTGAAGGACAAAATCTAAATCCATAACTAAATTTATATGATGGAACGTAGTGTTTAAAATTAGTAATTTTTTACAATAGCGTATTTTACGAGTATTACATAAATCTTGCTACATCCTACTAAGCAACTTACATAAAGTAATACGCAAGAAGTATAATCAAGGTGCTTTTATTCATAGTAAGTCATAGTTTTGGGTCTTATTTTTTTAAATTTTGGGCTATTTTTGTAATAGTTTCTACAGACAATGCGGTTATTTCTGCTATTTCTGCAATAGACATACCTTTTTGTAAGCATTTTTCTGCTGTTTGCAATTTTGCATTTTGCAATCCTTTCTCGATTCCTTCTTGCAATCCTTTCTCGATTCCTTCTTGCAATCCTTTCTCGATTCCTTCTTGCAATCCTTTTTCGATTCCTTCTTGCAATCCTTTTTCGATTCCTTCTTGCAATCCTTTCTCGATTCCCTCTTGCAATCCTTTTTCGATTCCCTCTTGCAATCCTTTCTCGATTCCCTCTTGCAATCCTTTTTCGATTCCCTCTTGCAATCCTTTTTCGATTCCTTCTTGCAATCCTTTTTCGATTCCCTCTTGCAATCCTTTTTCGATTCCTTCTTTAATTCCCTCTTTAATTCCCTCTTTAATTCCCTCTCTTATCCCTTCTTTAAAACCATCACTAAAATAGGTGTCTAAGGAAAGAATATAGTCATTATAATTTTTTTCGCTACTGCGATAATTTTGGCGTTGGCGAGCATTGTATTTGGAAATTTCGGCTACTTTAAACAATTTTTGGAAAGTTTCGTCATCTAATTCTACTGGAATATCCTCTAAATCTGCTAAATTTTTGAGCAAATATAACCACTTTTCAAAATGTGTTTCCAAATCTACTAACTCTTTATTAAATTTATCTATCTCTACATAAGTAAAAAATAATTTGTCATAAAAGACTTCTTTTCTCCGAGTTTCCATTAGTTGCACATAATGCACAAAATCGTCTGGATGTAAATTGTCAAAACTAAAATCCATAATTGCTACAAAATAAACTGCTTTTAGCTCATAATTCCATTTTCCTCGTTTTGCTTGTTCTTGAATAGGAAAAGAGGCATAATAAATACTACGGTCTTTAAAATTTTCTTGTTTGGCACGTTGTAATTCCACAATAAATTTTTCGCCTGCCTCGTTTTCACAATATAAATCATACACTGCCCTGCGGTCTAATTCTGCAAGACCTAATTTCTCGGTTCGAAGATAAGTTAGATTGACAATATCTACCCCCAATAGCTCGTTGAGAAAATCTATCAAAAATTCTTTGTTAGCTTCTTCACCAAAAATTTTCTTAAACCCAAAATCTGTAAATGGATTGATATATCGTTTTGCTATGATAGCCATAAAATAATAGTTTTAGTAGTGGCAATATACAATTTTTATAGGCAAAATTACAAAAAATGATACTAAGATTTATAAAAACTATATTTTAATCTAAGTTACATGGTGTGTATGCTAATTTTTAGGTTGTAAGTGTTTGTAAGATAATCTAAGTTGTGTAGTACGTAGCTCCAGCTATGTACAGTCGTAGAAACAAGTATATTTTAGGTAAAATTTTGTTTATTTTGTTCTAAAATGTTTTACTTGCTAAATAAACGATGTGCTTAGTAAGAGCTATGTAGTGCTACAAAACTTAGATAAAAGCACCAAAACTATACTTTTTCTGCCAAAGGTTCTCCAAATATTCTGCGTTTTGCTTTTTCAAATAAGGCAAGAAATAAGCTAAAATATATTTCTAAAATATCACCACTCAACAAAATAACAGCAATAGTTACCGTAAAATCTATTTTTATGTTGTAATTTGCAAAAAACAAAATTACTAAATAAATTAGAAAAATAGATTCTACCAACTGAATTAATTTTGTTAAAATACCATACCAAATATCCCAAGTTTCGCTAAAATTAATATAGGAAAATAATGCAACATTGATAAAACCAACCAAGAAGGCAAGAGTCCAATCTGTCCAAGCTGGCAATTCATTGATATAATCATTTTGAAGAGCCATAGAAATAATGTTTGCGTGTCCTACAATTCCATACATATCGGGTGAAGTTCTCCCAACTTGCCTTTCATTCATTGGCGTATAATATTTGTCATCACTCCAAACGGTACTTGTATAGGTTTTTCCTAAATACCCTAATAAAACTATTTTTCCACGTATGACATTGGGGTCAAATTTTTCTTCCAAAACGTCATCTGTTTCTAAAACCGTAAATTTATCCAAATTGCCACGATAATTAATAATTTCGTATTCGTTATTGCGAGATTTCATAATTTTTGCAGCATTTGGATTATAAAAACTCAATATTTCGGCTGCAAAACAATATTCTATTTTTCCGTCTGCCATTCTTTCGCGGATAGCAGCCTCACGCCAAGTTTCAAATTGCGAATCTCCTGAAGAAATTGTATTGACAAATCCGCGTGCATCTCCGTGTTGTTGAAAAATAGGATGCGATTTTTGTAGGCTATCCCAAATAACCGTATTATCTTCTTGCACAGTAGGGCTTTTGAGAATAGTGCCTAATACCAAGTTTTCGGTTTGTGCCATTGCCATTGCTAAGAGAGAATCTTGTTCGGGTTCTCGTAATTTTTTGAAAAGAATATCCAAACCAATTACGCGAGGTTTGGATTTGTTGAGAATCATAATTTGTTGAGCAATATCAGCCCTATCCAATTCCCCAATATTTACAATCACAATATTGGTGTCCATAGCAGTTTCCAAACGAATTTTATTTTGTTTGGTTTCGGGGTCTTTGGCAAATAGTACGTCTGTTACACGATAATCGTTGAGAACTTCGCCAAAAATATTGAGAAAATCTAAGTTTACTACCACCGTATTGAGTAGCCACATCATTCCAAAAATACTAATAGTTCCAAAAACATTAGTCCAATTAAATATTCCTTTCAATATTTTTTTCATTTTTTCTTTATTTTAGTGAGTTTTTGTCGGGTTTGTAGTTTTAGTTATGGAGATATGCACTTGCAAAACTAAACTTGCTATGCAATTTACAAGAATATTACAAAACTTTGTAGTCTATAGCAATTAATTTTATTTTAGTTGTATCTTTACCAAGCAATCGTTTAGCCTACTTATTTGCTAAAATCAAATAATACAGCTTGTTACTACAAATATTAATTTTATGGACAAAAGAACATTTTTAAAAACTTCTGCATTATTAACAGCAACTGCTTTATGGACACCAGATAGTTTGTTGGCTACAGAACTACAAGTAGTTTCGCCATTTACGTTGCCCAAATTAGCTTATAATTATGCAGATTTAGAGCCACATATAGATGCAATGACTATGGAAATTCATCACAGCAAGCATCATCAAACATATATTACCAAATTAAATGAGGCTATTAAAGATACAAAGTACGAAAAAGAAAGTATCGAAAAAATATTAGCAATGGTAGATGTCAAAGAAAGTGCAATTCGCAATAATGCAGGAGGACATTATAATCATAGTCTTTTTTGGAAATTATTGACGCCAAAAAGTATTGCACCAACAGGCAAATTACTTGCAAGTATGCAAAGCACTTATACAAATTTGGATAATTTTAAGGAACTGTTTGGCAAAGAAGCATTAGCTCGTTTTGGTTCGGGTTGGGTTTGGTTGTTGATAGACCAGCAACAAAATTTGTCTATAGTTTCTACTCCTAATCAAGATAATCCACTGATGACTACGATTTATAAAGAATTTGTAGGCAAAAAACCTTTGTTGTGTTTAGATGTTTGGGAACACGCCTATTATTTGAAATACCAAAATAAACGTGCCGACTATATCAAAGCATTTTGGAATTTGGTAAATTGGGAGGAAGTAGCAAAAAATATGTAGGGTAGCAATTTCTGGAATGTAAGTTGTGTAGTAATAGACTTTCCAAGTTTTAGAAACTTGGAAAGTCTAATTATAGATTGTTTTTGTATATAAATTACTTATTTTATTACTACAGCTACATATTTGTTTTTCCAGAATTTTTCTGCATCTGTAATTTTGATAATTACTTCACCGTTGGCATCTACCAATTCAAAACCTTCGCGTTTTGGCAACAATTCTACATTTTTTGTTTTGCCTTGTCCTGCGTTGATTTCTTTGAGGTATCTTTTATCGCCTTTTACAAAAGCATCTTCAGAAGCACTTGCAGCCAAACCATCTACTTTTTTGAACAAACCTCTTGTGTCAATTAAGCCTTTTTTCTCCAAATCTTTTTTCGAGCCTGTAACATAGAATACTGCATTGAGGGCATCTGTGGTAGCAGTTAATGCTTTTTCGGTATTTGCTTTAGATTCGTTGATTTGTGCATTTGCTACTTTCAAATCTTCGATATCTTTGGATAAGGCAGCTACTTGTTCTTTCAAACCATTGATTTGCAAGTCTTTATCTCCCATTTGTTTTTGCAATTCATCTACCATTTTTTGCAAAGCAATATTCTTTTTGTCAGATTCTGCTAATTTTTTCTGCAAAGAGCTAATTTTTTGCTTATTTTGTGCAAGTAATTTTTCTAATTGCAAGAAACTTTCATCTAAAGTAACACTACCTTCTTTTCCGCCCATTGCTTTGGAACGTAATTTTTCGGTAGCTTGGCGTACTCTTTCTTCTCTTGCACGCATAGAATCCAAATTGGCATATAATTCGTCCATTTCGGCATTCATACTTGCAATATATAAACTATCTTTTTTGTTGGCTGCTGTTAATTCTTCGTTTTTGCCTGATAATTCTGCAATTTTTTCTTTGCCATTATCGCAAGCTGTGAAGAAAAAAGAACCTGCTATAATTGGCAACATTGCCACATACGATTTAAAATTTTTCATTAGGATAAGATTTAGGGTTTAAAATGGATAAATTTTTACAAATTTATTTGCAAAGCTATACTATTTTTAACAAAATATAAAAATTTGCTCTTACAAAAATAAGCAAATGCGTATATTTTTATTTGAGAATACTATGTCCCATTTTATCTCGTTTGGTTTGCAAATATTTTTGGTTATGCGAATTTGGTACTACTTCTAAGCCCACAGCTTCGGTTATTTCCAAACCATAGCCCATCAAACCAACTCGTTTTTTAGGATTATTGGACATCAAGCGGATTTTGCTAATGCCCAAATCTCGTAAGATTTGTGCCCCAACGCCGTAATCTCTTGCGTCCATTTGAAAGCCTAATTGTAAATTTGCTTCTACGGTATCCAAACCTCCTTCTTGTAGTTTGTAGGCTCGCAATTTGTTGAGTAATCCGATGCCTCTGCCTTCCTGATTCATATATAAGATGACTCCTTTGCCTTCTTTTTCTACTTTTTGCATAGCTGCTTGTAATTGTTCTCCACAATCACAACGACAAGAGCCAAAAATATCTCCTGTCATACAAGACGAATGTACCCTAACCAAAATAGGTTCATCTTTTTCCCAAGTTCCTTTTACCAATGCCAAATGAATATCTTCAGTGTCTATTTGTTTGTAGGCAGTCATTTGAAAAGTACCGTATGCGGTTGGCATTTGGATGGTTTCTTCTTTTTTTATTAAACTTTCGTGTTTCATACGATAAGCAATCAAATCTTTGATAGTAACTAATTTGAAATTTAGTCGGTCTGCTAATATTCGCAAATCGGGCAGACGTGCCATCGTGCCATCATCATTGAGAATTTCGACCAATACGCCTGCGGGATTCAAACCTGCCAAACGTGCAAAATCTACACTTGCTTCGGTGTGTCCTGTTCGGCGTAATACGCCTTCTTTTCGGGCTTTGAGTGGGAAAATATGCCCAGGTCTGCCCAAATCTTCGGGTTTGGTATCGGGATTGACCAATGCTTTGATAGTTTTTGCTCTATCACTTGCCGAAATTCCTGTGCTACAACCATGCCCAAGCAAATCGACAGAGATAGTAAATGGGGTTTCGTAGGCAGCAGAGTTTGTGCCAGACATCATTCCCAAGCCAAGTTCTTCGCACCGTTCTTCGGTAATAGCAGCACAGATTAGTCCTCGTCCTTCTTTGCTCATAAAGTTGATAATTTCGGGGGTTATCCAATCGGCTGCACAGATAAAGTCGCCTTCATTTTCTCTATCTTCGTCATCTACAACGATAATTACTTCGCCATTGCGAATAGCCTCTATGGCTTCTTCGATGGTATCCAATTTTATATGTTCCATATTGGAGGTATTAAGTTAGTGCTATGGTATTAGAATAGGTCATGATTGTACCGTAGGCTTTAACTTCCTATCGATTACCCACAAATTTTTGATAATTTATAAATAGTTGATAATCAAGTAATTAAAATTTAAAAAATTTCGTAAAGTTCCGTAGGAACGAAATATTTATAGCAAAAAAGCCTAAAAATTCTTTTAGAGT
>JBIKRY010000322.1:0-5192 GCA_044348925.1 Bernardetiaceae bacterium | reverse complement strand
GAAGACCTTGACAATCGTATTAGCGTATTTATACGATTGTCAAGGTCTTCGACCATTGCCAACGTATAAAAATGTTGCTTTTTGCAACAAAAGCAAACTTGCCAAAACCCAAGCCATTAACAAAGCTAAAGCCATACTTGTATTGGCTAAGGTTTGCGAAAAAGAAAGAGGTTTGTAATCAAACTTTACATTTTTCTTGAAAAAATCTTTGTCTTTTGAGATATAATCCCAATCTCCATAGTTGGAATTGTCTTTTAAATCATAATTCAAATCACGTACAAGGGCAATTCTATAATTTTCTGCCTGTTGTGTAAATTCATAATGGGTTTGCAAATCTGTTTTCGCAAATTGCATAGACAACATTTTTAACAAAATTGTAGGCGAAAACAAGGCGGTGCTTTGATAAAGATTAAGTTGCGAAAAATAAATATTGTTCAGATTTTTTAAGGCACGAGCATAAACCACCGTTTCGTGTTCCTCACCTGCCTGCATACTCAAACCTGCATAATTAAAAGGCAATTTATGCACACTATCCACTTTATTTGCCTTCAAAACACTGTCTTCAAACTGTTTAGATTTTTCCGAAAATGGATTATGCCCATCTACACCCTTTTCCAAATCTTCTTTTAACTGTTTTTGGTAGCTAATAGCCGAAGGCGTAGGATAAACTGTTTTTGACAAATTTGAGGTTAGTTTTGGTAGCAACAAAGCCGACACTATCCAAAAACCAAGCAAAGAAACTAAGGAAATATTGCTACTTTTTGCCCAAGCCGACACGCCAACTGAGATATTTACAAAAATTGCATAATAGGCTATTAAGCTGAAAATCAATAATATATAATTTCCAATAGCTGCAAATTGACTATCTGCGATTGCAATAAAGACAAAACCTAAACCAAAAACAGGCAACAATAAGGCTGCCAATAACAACCAAATTCCTGCCACTTTTCCCATAGCCAACTGCCTAAAACTTACGCCTTGACTAAGCAATAATCGCAAAGTATCGTTTTCTTTTTCGGCTGTAAACGTATTGAAAGCCAATAAAATAATGAGCAAAGGCAACAAATACACAAACACAAAAGCTGGTGTAAGTTCTGCAAATCTTGCTAAGTCGTTTTGGTCTGCAATTTGTTTGTAGGCTGCGGTATTTTGTTTGTGTGCCTCCAAAAATACAGAAACTCCCAAATATTTATCTAAACCGTTGTCTATCAAGGACAAAGTTTGAACAGGTTTGAAAGCAAAAGTGCCAAAATGTGCTGCCGAATGTGGATTTTTTGGCGTTTGTGTTTCCCATTGCTTGCGAGCTGTTTGGCTTGCTTGCTGATATTCTTGATTTACTTTCTGGTAATAATTCCAACTGACAAGCATCGAAAAAATTAGCAATAGCAACACAAAACCCGCACAAAACCGAAATTTATTATCTCGCAGGGCTTCCGTAAATTCTTTTTTGGCTATGTGTAAAATCATAATTTTAATGATTGAAGTTTGTTAATACGTTTTGAATATTATACGTTGGCAATGGTCGAAGACCTTGACAATCGTATAATATTCAAAACGTATTAAATAGTACGATTGTCAAGGTCTTCGACCATTGCCAACGTACTATTTACGTTATTTTATGGTTTCTAAATATAAATTTTCTAATTCTTGTAAACTTAGTTCTTCGGCTTTGAAAGATTTTACCAAATTTCCCTGTTTCATAATTCCTATGTGCGTGGCAATTTGTTTTGCCCGAAAAATATCGTGAGTAGCCATTAGCGTTGCCATACCTTTTGTTTTTAGTTTGAGCAACAAGGTCGAAAATTCATTACTTGCTTGTGGGTCAAGTCCCGAAGTAGGTTCGTCGAGCAACAAAGCCTTTGCATTTTTTGCCAAAGCAATAGCAATTCCTACTTTTTGTCGCATACCTTTTGAGTATTGTGAAACTCTTTTTTGGTGGGCATCTGCTTGTAAACCAGCTTCTTGCAAAAATTCTATGAGTTGTGTTTTTGCATATTTTTTATTTGCCAAACCTGCAAAATATTCCAAGTTTTCTAAACCCGTAAAGTTTGGATAAAGCATTAAATTTTCAGGAATATAAGCAATATATTCTTTGGTGGCTATTAGATTTTGGCTTACATCGAGGTTATTTATGGCTACTTTACCTTTTGTTGGTGCTATAAATCCTAAAAACAAATTGATTGTTGTAGATTTTCCTGCACCGTTTGCCCCCAAAAGGCAATAAATATCACCACTTTTTATGTCTAAATTTAAAGCATTTAGGGCAATAAAATTGCCATATTCTTTACTAAGGTCTTGTGTTTTAAGCATAGTTTTGTTTGTTTTATGCAATCGTGTTGCAAATTAGCTTTATAAGAAAAACAAAAATGATTTTATGTTTTCTGTAGAACGGACTTTAGTCCGTTTATTGCACTTAGAAAACGGACTAAAGTCCAATGCTGTTCGGCTAATAAATTTGTTTTTTAGTGCCGTAGGCACGAAATATTTATAGCAGTGCCTTTTTCCATTCCTCAAAGTGCCGTAGGCACGAAATATGTCGTGCCTACGGCACTTTGAGGGAGTTGGTGCTATTTTTACTATAAATATTTCGTGCCTAACGGCACTAAAAAAATTTATAATTATTTGATTATCAAATAATTATAAATTTTATATTTTTATTTTCTTAGCCGAACAGCATTGGACTAAAGTCTGTTCTACAGAAGTAAAATCAATTTTACAAATCCGACTATTCGTGTCCTTTGCTGGTTTCGTCACCCAAAATAACCAAACGATGAGGAGTACCTCCTACTTTTATTTTGGTGCTATTTGTTAGCGTTAAAGCAGAAATTTGGATAATTTCTCCTGTCTTTGGCGAAGTGATATACACATATTTTGAAGTTGCTTCTATTTGTGGTTTAGCGGTTTCAGTTTTTGCTGTTGCACCCAAAACAGTAGCCTTAGTTTTTAATGCACCTGTTGTTAAATTAAAAATGTGCAATTCGCCACTGTGTAGTAAAACAAGTAAGTTATTGCCTTTATAATCTACTTTACATTGCATAATGTCTGTATTTTCTATAATTGGACTTACTGAATTAGCTTGTAAATCAATGAAATAGACACCTTTTGCAGCTGTATAACCAATAAATTTACTGCCTTGTCCTTCCAAAATAGTTCCAAACCAAGCCGTACCAAAATCTGCGGGGTGATTGATAAGTCTTTGTTTTCCATCATTTTCTACTACCAAAATACCACTTGCAGAGCCAAAAACAGCCTGTTTACCATTGGTTGCATTGCCATGAATACCTCTTGTTTGTACTGTAGAAGCAAAAATAAGATTGCCTTGCGTATCCATCACTTTTACTCTTTCGGGCAAAGTTCCTGCAATAGAACCGTCTTTTTCAGTAACTGCATAGTAGCCATTATCAAATTTAGCCATTGCACCATGATGAGCACGGTTATTTGTTGGCATAGCTTTCATTTTCATACCTGTTGTATGAAAATCATTTTCATTGGCAAGGCTCATGCTACCATCTCCATCATTAAAAATCGCAATTTCGCTGCCATGTGTTTTAAAATGCGTTGGGAGTTTTCCCTCACCCACCAAAGCACCAAATTTTGGCGTGCCTTTTACATCAACGTGGTCAGAATGAACTTCAAAACCTGTATCAAAAGTTTCAACCAAGTTATTTTCACGATGCGTTAAAACTGCAAAACGACCAGAAGCTGTAACATAAAGGCTTGATTTGGCAAATTTTGCATTAAAATTTTTGATTAAACCTGTTTGAGGAGTAATTAAGGCTAATTGAGAAGTGTTGGCATCACTTACCAAGACATTGATAAATTTATACTCACGAGTATCTTCGGGAGTAACTTCGTCAGATTTCTGACAGGCAGCAAAAGTTGTAGCCAATAAAGCCACTAAGCTAAGTTTTACTAAGCTATTTGTTTTCATTTTTTGTAAAAAATAGGGTTAAGAAATAAAATATTGCAACAATAAAAATGCAATAATGTTGCAAATATAGAAATTAAATAATTTATGCAACATTGTTGCATAAATTATTTGTAATATTTTTTCTTATTTACATTTTTGGCAATAACGAATATTTAAAATATGTCCCACAATTAGCCCGAGACTTGCGATATAACTAAGTGAGTGTAAAAACTCAAAATCATCTTCAAAAAGAATAGCAATAGCAAAAACAATAAAACTAAACCAAATTAGGGCTAAAATTTTTAGGTTTTCACTATATTTTGTGGCTTCAAAAGCTGACACAAAACTGATAAACAAAAAGATGTATGAAATTGCGTGAAACCACTCAAAAGCAGCAAACATAAGCAGTAACAAAGGTGTAAAAAAGCAATGCACAATACACAAAGAGGCTGAAAGAACCCCAACGATGTCGGATTTTTTAGGCATAATCATATTTAAGTTATTTTGAAATATTTGAAACAAAGGTAGTAATTATTTTCATAAATGCAACAATGTTGCATTTATGAAAATAATTTTTCTTTCAAAAAAATAGTTTTAGCTTTGCATCCTATTAATTAACTTTCTAAATATTTTACAGTTATGTTTAAAAAACTCTTGTATTTGACGGTTTTAACAGCAATTTCTTTTGCTTGTAAACCAAAATTTAATGAAGAATTGCACAAGCAAGTGGCTGATGCTCACACACAAATGGAGCAAGAACACAAAACTATGGAGGCATCTCATGAACAATTAGAGGCAGACCACAAAAAATTTGTAGAGGAGCATAATGCTTTGCCCGAAACAGACACAACACACAAAGCCTTAGAAGCAAATCATCAGACTTTGATAGAAAAACACAATGCAATGATTGCCAAACACAATGAAGTGATAAAACAACACGAAGAATTAGAGGCTAAACACGCAAAAGGCGAAATGACAGACGAAGTTGTTGCCAAAGAACACGAACAACTGAAAGCAGAACACGAGCAAATGTTGGCAGACCACAAAGAAATGGAGGCAGACCACGCAACTTTAAAGGCAGACCACGAAAAAATGTTGGCAGATGACCAAGCTAAGAAAGTAGAAGCAGAAAAAGTGGCAACAAAAAAGAAAAAATAGGTTAAGTAATTCTCTATATTTGCCTTCGCATTACGTTTTGATTTGCCTGAAGGCAAATATACAGTTGCTACGCAAGATACTTATAAAATTAGTTTATGGCTTTTTATCAAAAAAAACTAAAAAA
>JBIKRY010000257.1:0-6949 GCA_044348925.1 Bernardetiaceae bacterium | reverse complement strand
TTTAGGAGGTAGCACTCTCCAAAAAGACAGACCCATTGGGGTAGTAGCTTTATGGAGAGGATACCAAATATTTGAAAATCTAAAACAAGGATACTTACTGGCGAAAACTTGTGGGTAATCGATAGCCGCTAAAGCCTATGATACATTCACATTTTAAACCATGTTCCCCATGACGTATTTAGAAATAAAAAATCAACTGAAAGAGTTGAAAAAAACTCGTAAAGTTTTGGCAGGTAATATCAAGTATTTAGAAACTGCCCAACAACTAAGTTTTGTAATTGGTATAGGTACAGAAAGACTTAGAGAAGAAAATTGTAATGATTTTGAATTACAACGCCCAGAGGTGCTCTTAAGTGATACTTCTCACATAGAAAATTACACTGCTTGCGAAGAGGTTAAATATAGCCTTATAAAATATTTTAAGGCTGAATATGAGTTTGTTAGTATCAAAGTTTTAGAGTTGAAAAAACTCAAAGCTGCCCTTACATCAAAATTATTGATTAACCACTAAAATTTATGGGAATATCTTTTAATCCAAAACAACTTAGAGAACATGAATTTGATGTTTATAAGTTTTCTGAAGAGTGGTTAGCTATATTAGGTAATGCTGAACATGGTTTTAATGCCATTGTATTTGGCGAATCAGGTAGCGGGAAAACAACCTTTGTACTGAATTTCTGTAAAGAACTTACAAATTTTGGTAATGTTTATTACAATACTTTGGAACAAGGTAAATCAGGCTCATTAAAAAAACAAGCAGGACAAGTAGGTTTATTAAATGGAGAATTTGACGAAAAAATAAAATTTGGCTCTGATACTTTTGATGAAATGTTTGAAAAAATCAAAACCACACGAGCAAGATTTATTATCGTGGACTCCATTAATTACATGGGCAAGTATGGTATGACTTACAATCAATATCAACAACTCAAAGAGTTTTGTAAGAGAAGTAAAAGCAAAAATAAGAAATCTTTGATTTTGATAAGTCATGCCTCTGCAAAACAACCCAAAGGCAACTATGCGAAAAAGATACGCTATGATGTTGATATAAAAATTCAATGTATCAAAGGAAAAGCGTATTCAGATAGTAGGTATGGTGCTACAAAACCCTACACAATTTTTAGTAAAAAAGATGATTCATCACTGTTTTAAAAGAAATATGAAATATGAATTATGAAATATTCATACGTCATATTTCATAATTCAATTAAGCTATGCACACACAACATATTATTTTTACTGCTAATCAAATTTGGATTTCTTACGAAAAAGTAAAAAATATAAATGGTGAATTTTATCACTATGCACAAAGAAAGGTAGCAGAAAAAGCATTTGAATTACGAGTGATAGCTGGTAAAAAATATATTCTATACAACGAAAAGTTAAAAAGTCATAGAGAAAAGCTTGGTAAACGAGAAGATTTGTTGGCAGAAATGGAAAAAGAACAAGCTACGCAAGCATTAAATAGCTATGAATTGGCTAAACTCAACTTTGCAGAAAGTATTGTAAGCAAACGTAGCATTTATGCAGAATTAATCAAAGAAAGATTAACAGACTTGGAGGCTACACAAATGATGCGACTATGTGGCTGGTTGGAAGCCCCCCAGCCCCCTACAGGGGGAGTTTCTTGGGAGATGTTTTTGGAAATGATGCAGAAAGAATGGTCTGAAAACAGGTTGTATGGCAAGTCTGTAGAGAGTGTTTCAGGACTTAAAGGGAAGTTAAATGACTATTTAACACAAGGCTGGCGAGGTTTAATAGATGGCAGAAAGAACAATAAGAACAACGAAAAATACCAAACTTGGCATAAAGCTATTGTTTATAGCCTTTATACAGACTCAAAAGGTAAAATATTACCACCTACTCTCTACAAATCTTTTTGTGAAATGGCTTTTGAAGTTTTATTAAATATGCCTTTGAAAGTACAAGCTAAAAGAAATTTTAGGAATCAGATTTTAGATAATGACAGCAGGGCAATGAGTGAAAAAAGTTTATTCACAAAGTTGGAATATGTAAATACGCAAACAGGTGAAGTGATAATAAAAATAAAATTTTATTTCCTTTCTACCTTTCCGTTTATTTTCAATTCCACAATTTCGATATTTTCTAAACCTTCGCCATCAAATACTTTTACCGCAATTTTATAATTTCCTGTTTTAAAAAAATAGGTTTGCTTTCCTGCTTTATCAAGCATAATTTCGGGCATAAAATCTGTTCCATTATACGCAAAATCCCACGAAAAAAAGCAAGAGGTTGCCCCCGTCATACCAACTTCACTTTCGGCAGTTGCCACAAAATTAATTTCTCGTAAACCTTCATTTGTGCCTTTGTCTATCACTTCTATTGTCAAACTTGGTTTTTTGGCAATAGGCACAATTTCCTCAACAGTTAGTAATTTTATGATGATATTTTCTTCATTTTTTAGCCTTGCAACTTCTTGAATTGCACCTTTACCATAAGAAAACGCAATGATAAAACCCACAGGCTGACCTGCATTTTTGTTTTTTTCATACACTTGCTTATCATATTGCATAATAGAAGCCCAAAAGTTTTTTACAGTATTTACACCTACATTATCACTTCGTTTGACTTGGATAGGTTGATTTTCTTTTGTTTTGCCATCAAGTCCTGCATCTCCTCGTTGTTTGGTATTAGCAACTCCGCCAAATTGCTCAACTATCCACGTTTCAAACTGAAAAGCATCTTTATATCGCAAAGTATCATAATCATATTTGTGCAATTTTTTGATAAACGGTGCTGCAAACATATCTTGGGTTTTGCCAATAGCTTTGCCTTGTTGCATATTTAACCGCATTTCTGTAACAGAAACCGCCAAAACAGACTGGTCGATGCCTATCCATTTTCGTTTTAGCTTGTCTGACACTGCAATAGTAGTTCCGCCACCCATAAAACAGTCTAAAACAGTGTCGTTTTCATTGCTTGCCATTTTGATAATTCTTTCGAGCAAGGCTTCGGGTTTTTGGGTGGGATAACCTATTCTTTCTTTGGACTGTGACTGAACATTATTTATGTCTGTCCAAACATCACCTAAAATAGCTCCTTTCCCTTCGTCTAAATATCTTTTAAAAGCTAATCTTCCTTCTGGATTTTCTGGAAACCAAATTAAACCTTCGTTATCCCATTTTTCCATAGTTTCAAAGGTACAACGCCAACCATTTTTAGGAGGTTTGTAACCTTTATATTCATACAAACCATTTTTATTAACTCTACTTGGATTAGATAAATCTCCTAATCTAAATCTGCCTTTTTCGTCATCTTTGTTATAGGCTTTGTCAATATAGTTCTTATCATATTCGCCATAAATAGGATTATAAGCAAAATTATCAGATTTTGTATAATACCAAATTGTATCTTTTAAAACAGCTAATTTTTTCTTTGCATCATTGTGTGCATTGTGTCTTTGCCAAACAATATCACCTCTAAAATTACTAATTCCAAAAATTTTATCTAAAATCTGTACTCTTATATATGCATCTGCGTGATAATCACAATGCACCAAAATAGAACCTGTTTGTTTTAAAATTCGGTGCATTTCTATTATTCTCATTTTTAGCCAGTCTATATAATGGTCTATTCCACCCGACCAACGGTCTTCGAAACTGCGTATTTCGCCTTTATCTCCCCAAATTACTTCGTAAGTACGGTTTGAGAAAAACGGAGGGTCAATATAAATTAAATCTATACTTTCTGTTTCGAGTTTTTGTAAGACTTCGAGGCAGTCGCCGAGAATGAGTTTGTTCATAGTGGTTTGTAAATTTCCAATATTAAAAGTTTTTAGATAATTTTTTATTTTAGGATTACTTATTTCAAAATTTCTGTTTTACTATCGTAAAAGAAATTTTTGTCTTGGAAATCTACTTTTTGATATTTTTTTAGTTCTGTTTGCGAAATAAAAATATTTTCAATAACTGTCAAAGGTACAATATAAACATCTTCGGGCTTTTCAGGAGTTCCACCAACACCAATAGCAACAAAAACAGGGATATTTTTTTCAGTTTTAAATTTCCTATAATTTTTAAGTTGATATTCCTTTGCCCATTCAATACCATTTTTATAGTAGCTTTTTCGCCACTTGCATTCCACCGCAAAACGACTTTTAACATCTCGCAAACTAAATTCAAATTCTAAATCAGGATACATATTAGCTTCTGGATATACACCACCATCATATTTATCACTTCGCCATTCTTTGAGTTTAAAATATTTTTTGTCAAATTTGGCTATTATTGATTTTGTAAATTCAAGTCCTTTTTTCTCCGCAGAATCATCTTGCAAATTTGTTTGTTTCGTTTCATTGCTTACAACACTTGGTGTTATTTCATCTTCCTTTGTAGGATTTTCTTTTTCTTGTGTTGTAGTAATAGCTTGATTATCAGTAACTTGTGGCAAATTTTCAACATTATTTGTTTCTGCTAACTTTGTTTCTGTAATTTCATTATTTTCTGTAATTTGTTCAGTTTTGGGTGTTGATTTCATAACTAAACCAATGCCTGATATGGTAAGTAATAAACCAATAATAATTAGCGTAATTCCAAACATTTTTTTTAAGGTTTTCATAATTAAGTGAAAAATAAATTTATTGCAATATTAAGTTTATAAAATTAAATCTATGTCTTTTTGTTGCAATTTTTTTGTAAGACTTCGAGGCAGTCACCGAGAATGAGTTTGTTCATAAAGCAAAGATAATAATTTTATGAAAAAGTAGCTTAAAATATAAAATTTCTATTTATTTTTAAAAATACTTTATTTTTTTAAAATATCTATATAAATTTGAAAAAATGTAAATAAAAATGGATAAAGAAACCGTAATAAAAACTAAGGCACGTCAATTTACGAAATACGCATTTGAATCATCAGAGGAGAGTGGGACAGAAACTGAGGGTGCGGAAATATTTTGGGGAGAATTTGAACCGTATTTACGACAACAAAAAACTACAATTAACAAAGTTATATTTTTACACGAAGCCAAAATATGGCTAACTGAATATTTAGCTGAACATCAAAAAAAATGTAATGCACCTAATTGCATATTTCCTGATAGAATAAATCATTGTTTATTTTACATAGACCAAGAAATAGAATTATTGCCTCAAATTATTTCTCAAAATAATATTGTGGCTGCTCCAAATCGTGATAGTGTATTTGTTAGTTATAGCCACCTAGATAAGAAGTACTTAGAGCATTTTAAAAGACATTTTGGCACACTCAAAAATGTAGATTTTTGGGAAGATAGCAGAATAAAATCGGGAGATATTTGGATAGAGGAAATAGAAAAAGCTATGAAAAAGGCAAAAGTTGCTATTTTGTTTCTTAGTGTAGATTTTTTTAATTCTGATTTTATCATAAATGAGGAATTACCAAAATTGTTAGAAGCAGCAAATAAGGAAGGTGCTACAATTTTATGTGTTTATTTGAAATCTTTTTTTGCAGGTAATTTTCCTGAAATTACTAAATACCAAGGCATTAATAATCCTAAAAACCCAATAGTTAAAATGAATGATGACGATAAAGAGGAAATGTGGACTGCTATTGTTGAAAGAGTAAATGAATTATTGGTTAATAAAGTAGAACGTAAATAGATTACGCAGTGATGATTTAACTTTGTATAAATAGGTTTCAACTTACAGAAGAAGAATTAATAAATATTGTTAATGCTTAAAAGCAAAAAAGGTTTTAAACTTAAAAAGTTAAAAACCTTTTTTGCTGCCTATAATTTAGTAACCCCCAATTCTTGTAACTTCAAAATCTTTTCCGTAGTTTTTTTGTAACAATTCTCTTGCTTTTTGTTGTCCTTCTGCATAAAGTGTAATAGGGCTTCTTAGGCTTTCTCCAATACTGATAAAACCTTCTTTTTCCAAAATTTCCAAAATATCACGATTTGTAGTAGCAAAACCTTCATTAAAGGAATAATAAGTAGTTGGTTTATTCTTTTTGCCTCTATGTTCTACTACTTTCCAAGAATTGATATACAAAAGCATCAACGCTAAATCTTTTATTTCTTGTTCGGTTATTATGTTTTTCGTTTCCATAAGATTATATTTTTTGACAAAAGTAAATAATAATTTATAAAATAAAAATAATATTTTAAAAAATATTTAAAAATATATAATTTGGAAACGATGGGCAGCTATTGTTGCTACAATTATCTATTATTTTGAAACGCAAATAGACATATTTCGTACCGAAATAGCGGAGATAACAGAAAAATCCGTTGTTGGCAGAGCAGACTGGTATGTCCAAAAAGCAAAAGAGTTTCAGTTTGGCGATGACCTTCAAGTAATAGACGGTGTAGTTCGTTATGAAATCACAGACCTCAACAAACGAATTATAAAAAGAGCAGCATACGCAAAAGACATCTCAAATAATACACTTATTAAGGTAGCTACTACTGAAACCAACGGAAATATTATAGCCCTAAATACTGCCCAAATGCAAGCATTTACAGATTATATGAATAATCTGATGTTTGCAGGTTCGTATATTTCTTTGCAATCTAATAATACAGATTATATAAAATTGGTGGTTACAATCTATTACAATCCGTTGGTTTTTGCTGATACAGTCAAAAACAATATTGTTTTGGCAGTTAAAAACTATTTGGCTTCGCTACCATTTGACGGTGTGGTAAAACGAAATGCTATTATAGATAGTATGCAAGCTGTGGCAGGAGTAGAAGATGTAGAAATTACAGTTTTGGAAGTACGTACCAACACAGGAACTTTTGTAGCAATGGGAAGGACTTACACTCCAGTAGCTGGCTATATAGAAATAGATAGTGCTTTTGATTTATTGAATAATATCACTTTAATAGCTGGCTAATGGATATTTTAATTTATAATCTCAACATAGGTAGGCAGATACAAAGACTGTTTGCAAGTTTTGAAAAAAACGAATGGAATGTTTTGTGGCTATATTGTTTGTGCAAACC
>JBIKRY010000256.1:0-7007 GCA_044348925.1 Bernardetiaceae bacterium | reverse complement strand
TTTTTGATGTTACCAATGAAGTAAAACTTGATTATGAAAATTTGCTAACCAACTTTGACCTCAAAAACCAAAGTATTGACATTGATTTTGATAGTATTTCTATTGATTTGTACGAAGTTGATGTAGAGGAAAGTACAAAAAATGACAGTCGTTTTATGCGTGCTAAAGCTACCGAAGAAATGCAAAAACTGTATTTAAAAGCATTTTCGCAACAAAGTAATGAGGGCAAAGTAAAAACATTAACCGCCAATTTGATTAAACAAATGGGCAATGTACCACCTTTTGAAGATGTAGATTTGCGTAATTATGTTCGTAGAATTGTAGAATCTAAAAATATTGAGGAAATTGAGCATATTCAAAGCAAACAAGATATTTATGCCCAAAAAATAAAAAGGCATATTCAAAATTTGGCTATTGAATATGCAGAAAAACGATTTTATGAATTGATAGACAAAGACAAAATTTATTTGAAACCATCTTTTTCTTTGCCTACACATAGTACAAATAAGGAAAATACGACCATCAAAAAATGTTTGTATGAAAAAGCACCTACTTTAAATTCTTTAGAATCTCAATTTATTTCGGAAATAGCTAATTTGGATAATGTTGTTTTTTGGCACAAATTTAAGGACAAAGGTAAAGAAGGTTTTTGTTTAAATGCTTGTTTTGCCAACCACTATCCCGATTTTTTGATTGTTACCAAAAGCAATAAATATATTTTAGCAGAAACAAAGGGTGATGTTTGGCACAACAAAGAAAATGTTGCAAAAAATAAGATTGGTAGAAAGTGGGCAAGTTTGACAGATAGACAATGCAAATATTTTATGATTTTTGAGAGTTTGGAAGTTTCCGACTGTTATAATTTAAGCAATATTAAAAACTTGATAAAAGAACTTTAAAATAACGTAAATTACAGATTAACTTATTGATTATCAATATTTTAATCCGTAATTTACAATATTAACGTGAACTACGGATACCGTATATTCGCCTTTAGGCGAATGAGTCGGGTAAATTGAAAGAAAAATAGTAATTATTTCTCAAAATTTGTGAATTTATAACCAAGTTCGTTTTTATCTTTACATTTCATTCGCCTAAAGGCGAATATACGGTTGCTACGCAACTTATTTATTATATATTTTACTTGTAACTTGTTGATTATCAATAAATTAATCCGTAGTTCACGTAATATTCAGCAATTCCCACTTTGGCAATTCAATGGTCAATTTTTGATATTTCCATAATTTAAAGCAAGTTAATATTTTATGCGAAAAAGTTTTATCCCTAAGAAAAGTCCTTACTTTATAGCAGAACTATATTCTTTTTCAAAGGATTTGAAAAATTTTGCACAACTCTACCAAAAGTTGACAAATGTCCATATGGTAAAATTGGAATAAAATTGCCAAAGTGGGAATTGCTGCGTAATATTATTAAATCCTTTTGGAGTTGGTAAATTAGATAATTGCTAATCATCAATCTCGCCATTCAATTATGTATAGTCAAGAGATTTCAATTTTTGTATAAGGGTAACATGCTTACAAAAATATTTTTTAGGTCAAAAAATACTTTTGTAAGCATATTATTTTTGTATCAATCTTTTACCAAATTGACTGTTTGCTGTTGCGTTTTACTATATATTCGCAAAAAATAATACCCTTTTGCGAAGTTTTGTAAAGACAACTGTAAAGTATTTGTACCTATTTGTATGTCCTTTTCGCCTTCTTGTACTATATTTCCAATAAGGTCAATCAGTTGCCATGCTATTTTTTCATTCTCTTTGGTTACAAACTCTACCATAAACTTATCTTGTGTTGGATTTGGAAATGCGTGTAATAATTTGTTCTTTTCTTGTTCCATTTCCAAAACTTTTATGTTTGTATAAGTAGCATGATGGTCTATATCTGTTTGTTTGATTCGGTAATATAGGTAGCCCGTTTTGGTATTTGTGTGTGTATCCTGAAAACTGTACGCATTTTCGGTATTTGTATTTCCTTTTGCCTGTATTTTAGCAATACTTTGAAAATCTATCCCATTCGTTGATTTTTCTACGTCAAAATAGGAATTATTAATTTCATTTGCTGTTTTCCAAGTAATAGTTGCTTGATTTTGATTTTTTGCTACTTCAAATGTAAGCCAAGTAACAGGCAATACATTAAATTTTGTAGTAGAGCCTAATGTTAGTGGACTAAAAGTAGATAATGCTGCCGAACTTTGCACATAACTAAAGCCTCCTCCTGTGGAAACTCCTCCATTGCCTTTGTCTTCCCAAATTCCAGCACCTGCTTTATTCCAATGACAAACCAATAATTGTGTAGGAATAAAAGTGCCTCCACTGCGTACTCCGTCATAGGAAAGATGCACAGTAGCATTTACTGTTCCATTGGTTCTTTCTACAATCCAATATTCTACATTGCTAACATGGTCTATGGTGGCTTGTTTATTTGCTATCAAATAAGGTGCAGTATTGACTCCAGCACCCGTATTGACATTGGTAGCATCACTTGACGAGCCTGTATTTGGGGTAATTCTCCGATAGGTTGCTGTAAAATGTGCCGTTGCACTTGACGAGTTTGGTGTTAAACGTACAGGTGCAGGATAACGATTGCCTACGCCACTGTCATTGCCTAATGGAAATTCAAAAGCTGTGCCACTTGTCCAACCTATTTTTCTTGCCCAACCAACAATATAACTATTTGCATTTGCCAAAGATGTTGTAGCAGTGGAGGTAAATTCTACTCTCTGCGATTCGCCTGTATAGAGATAGCCGTCTGTAAAAGTTGCTGCACCACTTACAATGGCATTTACGCCCATCAAAGTTACGCCTGTAGTGCTTGTATTGTTGATTACAATATTGTTAAATGTTTCGGTACTTGCTGCAACTGTAGTTTTTTGGGCAATCATTTGATAACTTACAAAAGTTCCAGCTACACTACCACTATAATCATTATCTACATGAAGTTTCCAAGTACCCGAAGCAGTGCTACCAATGGTAGATAAAGCATTCATAGGTCGGTAGTCTGCATATAATGTAGTGTTGGTAGATGATGCAGGCAATGTATTAGCACTTGCGTCATCAAATATTACGTGGTTATAATTTCCTTTTGAACCACCATTTTGAAAGGATAAATCAGGATTCGCACCATTGGGGTCTTCCAACCAAAGATATAATTTATTATTTAATCTATAATTTAAAGTTACAATAATTTGTTTTACTGCACTAATGGTATAGCTGGTAGTCAAAGAAAATGGGGTATCTGCAAACGAAGGGATATTTGAAGCACCCATACGTATAAAGGAAACATCATGTGTGCCTGCTGCTGTTGTTATTGTTTGTGCTGTAGTGCCATCAAAGGTAACTGTGCCACTACGTTCTGTAAAATTGCCACCTTGATTTGTCCAATTTCCACGCAAATTTATGGCAAAATTCGAAGCCGTAACATCAAGTGTTGCAGACTGTATGAGCAAATTTCCATTAATAATTGTATTAGCAGTCAAATTTTTTGTACCAACATTCCTCAAGGTAAGATGATTGTAGGTGTTTGGCATAATAAGTTGTGTGCCTTCGTTATCATACATTACTGTCCCTGTAAAAGTCATGATACCACTTCCAGCCACAGTTTCAAAGCCACTAATGGCTTTATTGGTAGCACTTTGATAATAAATATTTAGGGTGCTTGTTGTATTGCTTGCATTGCCCATAGTAAATATTCCTGTTCCTGTGCTTCTGTATATTTGGTTTCGTAATTCTGTTGTAAAGGCATTGCCTGATGCACCTAACAAAAAATTCCCAGCTACTGCTATATCACTATTAGTAACTAAAGTACCACCAGCAGTATTCGGATTTAGGATTTCGAGATTTCCATTACAAGTAATGAGTGTTCCATCACCAACTACAGCATAAAAACCGTTGTTTACACGTATTTTCAAATTATTGTAGGTTGCACTTCGTATTCTTTGTGCATTTGCAACGCCATTATAAAAGACAGTGCCTGTTCCAGGGGTAAATTTTGCAGGCGTAAAATATGGATTTAGGTAATCTACATTTGCCCAAATATTTATATCATAAGATTCAGTAATTTCTAAAGTGCCACTACCCATCGTAAAATTCCCTTGTTGAAAAAAATATTTGGTATTAATATTAAAAGTAGAAGTATTTAGGCTTGCACTTGGTTCTATCCAAACATGGGTAGGGTTAATATTGGTTGCTAAGGTGTAATTTCCCGAACCTTCTATTCGCAAAGCACTTGCCCCACCAGTATTTGACCAAGTTCCTGTCATAGAAATAGTCTTTCCAATGCCATTAAACATCACATAATTTGCCCCAACTTGATTAATAGTACCTGTAAGCACAAAATTGCCCGAAATATACAAATAACCAGAAGTTTGATTAACAGTCAAAGTTGCTCCACTTTGAATAGTTAAATTACGGCAATAATCACTTGCCCCTGCTTGTGTGGAAGGCATACGTCCACCTGTAGGTGTAGTAGGAATTATTACGTCTGTGGTACTTGTTGGCACTCCTGAAGGCGACCAATTAGAGGCAGTATTCCAGTTTGTACTTGTATTGCCTGTCCAAGTAGATTGTGCATAGATTTGTAGCATAGATATAGTCCACAAAAATAAAATAGTAAATACTTTCATACATCTAAAATAGGTTTTAGTAAATAGATAATAAAATAAGAAGTTTTTGTTAATGTAAGTTGTGTAGTAGGTAGCTCAAGCTATGTACTTTCGTAGCAAGAAATATATTGTAAGTAAAATCCGTTTATTTTCGTCTAAAGTGGCTTAGGCACAGAATATATTGTTTATTTAGCAAAAATCATATATAATCAATAATTTTAGTATCAATTCATTGACAATTTTATAGTGTAGCAAAAAAGCCTTAAAGATACAATAAAATATGATGCAAATCGTAAAAAAACAGTATTGTTTATACGTAATATGAGATTTTTTGTTTAGGTATTCCAAAATTCTTTGGTGGCGTATCAAATACGGATGCCTGCAATAGTAATATCATCTCGTTGATGTTGTGTACCTTGGTGGTTTTTTAGCACATCTTCTAATGCTTGTTTTTGGGTATTCATAGAAAGCATAGAATTTTCGGCAAGCAAATCTATTAATTTCTGTGAACCTATTTTTTCATTTTGTAGGTTATTTTGGTCTGCATAACCATCTGATGTTAGATAAATCATAGTACCTTTTTGTACCAAGATAACGTGGTTGTTAAAAATCCTTTCTGCTTCTTTTTGTTTTCCGCCAACCGATTTTGCATCTCCTTTGATAGTGGTTATTTTGCTATTTTCGCACACATACAGAGGTCTTTTTGCCCCAGCAAAAGTTATTTTTGTTTGTATAATATCTTGTTTTTCGAACATACATAAGGCTATATCTATGCCATCATCATTGGCATTATCTTCTTGTTGCAATGCTTTTCTAATACCTAAGTGCATATAAGCAAGTATATTAGCAGGATTATGGGAGTGTTTTTGATTTACCACTTCTTTCAAAAAAGTAATTCCAATCATTGCCATAAAAGCCCCAGGCACGCCATGTCCTGTGCAATCTCCTACTGCATAGAAAATTTGTGTTTGTTTTTCGGTACTTTCCACTGCAAACCAATAAAAATCTCCAGAAACTACATCTTTTGGTTTATAGACAATAAAATTTTCGGGAATATAACGATTTACCTCTTCTTTGGAAGGCAAATTGGCTATTTGGATTTTTTGTGCATACCGAATACTATCTCGTACATTGGTCAAAATATGGGATAACTCTTCGCCTTGTTTTGCCAATGCTTCTCTTTGTTTGGTAATTTCGTCATTTTGAAAAGCAAGTTGTTTATTTGCATTGCGTTTGTCTTTATATGCCTTAAACATAAAAATACTTAAAATAATAATAGCCAACAAAATTACTGCTACTATAGCAAGCACTAATAAAATAAGTTTTTCTTCGTATTCAATTTGCTTAAATTCTAATTCTTTTAGCTTTTTTTCCTTATTCAGTTCCTCTATTTGTTTTTCCTCTTCAGAAAGTCGTTGTTGAGTCCGTTTTTGTTGTTCTTCTATTTGGGCAATGGTTTTGTCTTTTGCTCGCAATGCTTTTTCTTTTTCATGAATGGTGGCATATTGCTTATTTTTTTCGTTCTGTATTTGTGCTTCCATTTCTTTCATTTTTTCTACTTGCACCTTCCCTCCTATTTCGTCCAACATTTTGCGATATTCCAATTCTTTTTCTTTATTGCCTGTCTGTTCGTATGCCAATACATATAAACCATAACATTGTGCCAACAAATTATTATCTTCCATTGCTGCTGCCAAGTTACTACTTTCTTTAAGAATACCTAATGCTTTTTTGGCTTGTTTTTGTTTAATAAATATATTGATAGCACCAAGTTGCACTTTTAAGTAACCTTTTCTATCTTTTGCCAAACGGTAATGCTTGCCAGCACGTTGATAGCTAAGCAATGCCGATTCATATTCTACATTTTGTTGCGAAATTTCTGCTAACGACAAATAACAAGTTGCCAAAGTTGCATCATTATGATAACTTGCAAATCTTTCTATAGCTTCGCTAAAATACATAGAAGCATTGGTATTATCGCCAATTTGCCTATATCTTTCTGCCATTTGGAGGGCAAGTTTGCTTGCTTCTTCTGTATTAGAACTGTTAATAGCCTGCATATATCTTTCGCGTAGCTTGCCCAAATCAGCTTGTGCAAAACCTATAAAAGATACACAAAAGAATAATAAAAAGAAAATACTATTTTTTACGCTATTTTTCACAATGCTTAGAGTAAATATATTCGTTAGAAATATTGCTAATTTCCAAATATAAAAATAAAATTAATTATACAAAAATTTAAAGCAAAATCTATAATTTATTTCTTTTTGTAATAATAACTCCTGCTGTACTATACAAGTTACATTAGATATTATTAAAGTTTGTAGCATAGACTTTAGTCTGTGCCTGTAAGTCCTTGATTACCAATAATTTACAAGCACAGACTA
>JBIKRY010000255.1:0-7013 GCA_044348925.1 Bernardetiaceae bacterium | reverse complement strand
ATCCAAAAATAATGTTAATTTTTATGTAATCCAATGTATTTGTTTGCTAAATGATAGAACACGGATAACACAAAACACACGAAATAACGCAGATTTTTTACTAATTTTTACTAAAAAATAGATAAAAAATAATTTTCTATGTGGTCTATGTGGCTGTGTGGTAACTAAAATTTTGATGCGGAAAACCTACTAAAAAATTAAATTTATTTTGTAATTTTGGCAATCATTTATTGTTATTATCTCTACAAGTATGTTAAAAAGCATTACCATCGAAAACTTTTTTAGCTTCGGCAAAGCCACAAAAATAGAACTTAACGCAGGGCTAAATATTCTCGTGGGCATCAATGCAAGCGGAAAATCTACGATTATCAAAGCCTTACAACTTTTATATGAAACGGTTTGTGGAAAAGGTTATCAAAAGTTGATAATGGAAGATTGGGGAGGTTTTGAGGCTGTAAGACATCAAGGGGTTGATAAGAAAGAAATTGTATTGAGTTTTGAGTTTGATAAAGAAGATATAAATAAGGAATTAGATTTATTTTCACTATGGATAGAAAATCCTATTTATCAAATAAAATATCAATGGGTAAGTAATTCAATATCAATGGAATATAATTTCACTGATGGTATTACAAAGCGTGGTATATCTACGAATGATAAACTTTATATTGAAAATCTAAAAACTTATTTCCCTTTTGATACTTCATTAAAAAGTCCTGTTCGTTTACCAACAAGTTATACAGTTGAAAAAAACTTATTAGTAACAGGAGAAAATTTAACCTCTATTTTACAACACATAAAAAACTATCATTCATTGAGTTATGAACAAATAGAAACTTTGTTGCAAAAAGTAAATCCAAATTTTAAAGATATTAGTTTTAATACATTAGGAACATATAATATTTTGACTTTGCGAGAAAAAAAACTCAACCGTACTATTTTTGCCGAACATATTTCTGATGGAACATTGCGTTTTTTGTTATTATTGGCAATAACTTGTAATCCTGCACGTGGTTCTTTGGTTTGTCTTGACGAACCTGATATGGGTTTGCACCCTGATATGATTAGCACTATTGCAGATACATTGAAAGAGGCAGCCAAAACTTCGCAGTTTATTATTTCTACACATTCGCCTTTATTATTAAATGAATTTGATTTGGAAGATATTATTGTGATAGAAAAAGATGCTGATAATCAAAGTATTGCAAAAACTTTTAACTCTGATGATTTTGCAGAATGGAGTAATAATTATTTGGCAGGGCAATTATGGTTAATGGGTAAACTCGGCGGGAAAAGATGGTAAAAATAGAAATCCAATTATTTGTCGAAGGTGGTGTTTTGCCAAACGAAAACCTTGCAGCCACCACAATGGATAATAGTAATAAATTGCGTGAAAGTTTGCATCATTTGTTATCACAAGTTTTTGCACCCGACAAATTTGACTTAATTATTTTGAAGATGTGAGGTTGTTGAAAATGAAGATAGAAAATGAATAATTTACTAGTTTTTTTAGGAAAGTGCTTATTTTCAAAAGGTACTTTCCTAAAAAAATATATTTTATGTTTTATTTCTTACATTATGGATAACCAAGTAGTTAAATAATTCACAATTAAAAATTATAACTGTTTTTTTACACTTGTCAAGGTGCGAAAAGCACCCTTGACAACGTAAAAAAATCAAATATCTAAACTTTACTAAAAATTTATAACTACTTACTATTAAATTACTTTAAAGAATGTTAGCCAGAAAATTAGAATAATAAAAATAAATCCGTACATAATATAGTGTTGAATACTTCCTGTTTGAAAAATAGTAGCACTTTTCATCCATTTGATAAGCAAATCTGTTGGATAAGAATATATATTTTCCATTTTGTCGGCTGCTGTAGCTTTGAAACTGCGGGCTGTTGGAAAAATATCGTCTTCTTCAAAAGGTGTAATTTCTTTGGTATATTCGGAAATTGGTTTGACTAATTGCAAAAAACTATCCGAAAACGAGGTCGAAGTATATTGCAATTTTGGCGAACTACCCACATATCCACAACCCCAAGTGGCATCATATCGTACTGTTTTGCTATTTTGTTGTAGTAATCGCAAGGCAAACAAAAATACAACCATTGCCAAAAATATTCCTGTGATAACACTCAAAGGTTCTAAAATGGTAAAAATTTGGCGTGGAACAATTCGCATATCAATCATTACATAAATTTTTATTACTTTAAATAAGATTGGAATTACTACGCTTGGCATAATTCCAATTACACAAATAAAAATAGCAATAATATATTTAGGTAATAACATTTGCCAACCTACTTCTGTAGCCATTTCGGTATGGTGTGTGCGTGGAGAACCCAAAAATACAGAGGCGTATGTTTTGGTAAATGCAAATAAAGCAATGCCCCCTGTCAAAGATAAAGCAATGAGTCCTGCCAATAAAGTAGCTGCTTTATACATACCTGCGTTGTCTAATGCCCGCAAAATTCCGCTATAAATCAAAAATTCGGATACAAAGCCATTAAAAGGAGGCAAGCCACAAACGGCAATACTTGCTATCAAAAACAAAATTCCTGTGTGTGGCATTTTTTTGATTAAGCCCCCAAAATTTTCGATATATCGTGTTTTTAGTTTTTTGTAAATAGCACCTTCGCCAAAAAACAAAAGAGATTTGAACAAAGAATGGTTCATAATGTGCATAATTGCACCCAAAAAGCATAACATAGAAAATACTTTATTACCCAAACCAATTCCCATTACTCCTAAACCAATGCCAATAGCTATAATTCCTGCATTTTCTACAGTACTATATGCTAATTTCATTTTGAGGTTGTGGTGTAAAACTGCTTTGGTTATGCCATACAAGCCTGTAATAATGCCAACTACAAAAATTAGTGTGCCTATTTCTACTTGTTCTTGTCGTACATAACTCAAAACTCGTAACAAACCATAAAATCCCATTTTGATAGTAACGGCTGACATAAGTGCTGCTACGTGGGCTGGTGCTGCGGTATCTGCGTGTGGAAGCCACGTATGGAGGGGAAAAAAGCCACATTTGATTCCAAAACCAATAAAAAAGACAACAAATAAAGGGAAATTTTGATTATTGCTAAAATAGATTTGTAAGGCATCAAACGACATTTGTCCTGTTTTTGCATAAACTACAAAAAAGCCAAACATCAAAATTACCATTGCAATGTGCATATACATCAAAAATTTGAGTCCTGCTTTTAATACCGATTGGTGTTCATAATCAAACAAAATTAAGACAAATGCCGACACTGACATTAATTCCCAAACCGTAAAAAATGGCAATGCCTCCCGAAACATTGGCACTAAAGTCATACTGATATAAAAAATCATATAGGCAAAGTAATGCAAAGAAAATTCTACTACACTTCGATGCGAATATGCTTTGAGATAACCACCCGAATAAATACTGCCCATAATTGCCGTAAAATTGACCACCAATACAAAAAATGCGGAAAGTTTGTCGATGACCAACAACGGTTTTGCATTGTTCCAAAAAGTAAAAGACATTTGTTGGGCAAAATTGCTGTCTTCGCCCAGCAATACGCCAAATGACCAATAAGAAGTCAAACTTGCCACTGCCAAAACAATACTAACAGTGTACCAATATTTGAGTTTTTGTGGCACTACAAAGACAAGCATAGTTGCCAAAATCAATAATTCTAAGATAAATACTTGGTTCATAGAAAGTATATTTAGGAAATCGAAGACGATTTGTTAGAGATTATTAAGATATGTAGCATAGACTTTAGTCTGTGCCTGTAAATTATTGGTAATCAATGAGTTACAAGCACAGACTAAAGTCTATGCTACATACATCAATAACGTCTATCATTTTATTGGGTAAACATACAATAAGTTATCGATAAATAGGTAAGAAAATAGGGATTTTAAGGATTTTCTAAGAGAAAAGATGTCCTACATACAAAATGAACATTGCCCCAAAAACTAACACAAAAAAAGGCAAAGCTAAGGAGTTCCACAAATAAATATAGGCTGGTCTTTGTAATGTTTGTATAGAAATTTTAGGTATCCACCATAAATGTATTACTGCATTTGCAATTCCTTGTGCTACAGGAAAAATCCAAAGGTCTAAATAAGAAATACCAAAGTAAATAATTAGCAAATTTAGACAACCTGTAATAAAAATAGTTTTGTGATAAGGCATTCTATTGGTAGTGAGATATTGTTGTGCGTGCATAGCAATCATTCTATCCATAAAATGCACAAATAACAAAAATAGCCAAAAATTAGCAGCCACAAACTGTATTTTTACATGCATGATTTGCAAAGCAAATGGTGCAACAAGTCCAATCGCCAAACCACCACAAACAAAAAATAACAGAGCTAATTGCATAGATTTTTCTGTGCGAAACGTGAGTATATCTATTTGATTGGCAGCACGTAACCGAGCAAATTCGGGTAATTTGGAATAAAATGGGGCTTTGGAAAATTCAGCTAATTGGCTGATAAATCGAAAAGCAAATTGATAGGAAACCAAACGACTTGCTTCGGATATTTGTGCATACATAAGTCCTGTACCTTCGGTAATGCCAACGGCAAAAAAAGTGCTAATGCCTTGTCGCCAAGCAGAGGCAAAGGCTATAGTAAATATTTGGGATTGGAAAGAGAATGTTTTGAAATGGGAAAATTTTTTTTCATAGACCTCATACAATAATAAATAACGGTTTCGGAATAGTGTTACAATCGCAAATAATTGAGAACTTAGCATCAAATGCAGAATATTTCCCTCTAATACCAATACCAATAACGAAGCAAGCACCGATGCCATTCCAAAAATAATATTCCAACGATTGACTAATGCCACATAATTTAGTCCGTTGAGAATAGCCTCGTATTTTTTGCCGTGAAAAATAATAGCAATAGAAAGGCATAAAACTGCCCACGCCTGCCAATAAATAGCTTGATTTTCGAGTGCCGAAACAGGTTTCCACAAAGACCAAGTACCAAAAATAGCTAAAATTAAAGCAGCAAGTATAGACAAAATTAGATTTACTGTGCCAATAGTGCCATAAAGTTGTTCCATTAATTCCCAATGTATGGTATTTTTGGTAGTGGAATTAGTAGAGTTTATAGAATTAGTGGAATTGGTCGAATTTTGGCTTGCTTGCTTATCTTTTTTTTGCACAAAATTGGAAAAATTGTCGATGCCACCCAAAATATAAGCAGTCATTCGAGTAAAAGTTGGCGAAAATCCCAAGTCCGCCAAATTTCCAATCGCCAACAAATTCATAAACAAAAACCAAACAGATGCTTCAGCATTGCTTAGGGTTTTGATGATAAAAAACAATACCGATAATCGCAAAGAACTTACTGCCAAACTACCCCAAGTAGTAAAAGTAGGTGAGTTCCAGAGATAGAAAAAATAGGAAATAATTTTTTTATTCATATCGCAAAGACTCAATCGGGTCTAATTTAGAGGCTTTATAAGCAGGATAAAAACCCGAAATTACGCCCACCAAAATACAAACTACAAAACTAACCACCATCCAAGTCCAAGGAATAATAAATTCTGTAGAATCTAAGAAAGTTGCTAAAATATTTCCAATAGCAATTCCCATAATAATTCCTACAATTCCTCCAATTTGACAAATTACAATAGCTTCTATCAAAAATTGTTGTCTAATTTTAGCAGGTGTTGCTCCTAATGCCTTTCTTACGCCAATTTCGCGTGTTCTTTCGGTAACAGATACCATCATAATGTTCATCAATCCAATGGCTGCACCAATGAGGGTAATAAATCCAATTCCAAAGCCTGCCAATCGCAAAGTACCTGCGGTTTCGTCTAAAGTAGCAGCCAAAGATTCACTTCTACTAAGTTCGAAACTATCTGGTTTTCCGTTGGCATCTCTGCGGATTCTTCGCATAAGTCCTCGTCCTTCCTCCATTACATAATCAAATTTGGTAATATCTTTTACGTATGCAATTACAGTATATACCAAATCTTTTCCCACACCTAATGCTCTTGCATTTACCAAAGGTACATATATTTTTCGTTTAGTGCCTCCACCACCACCACCGCCACTACCTTTGTCTTCCAAAACCCCAATTACTTTATATTGTGCATTGAGAAAATAGATAGTTTTGTCAATCGGATTTTCTTTATCAAACAGTTTTGCAGCCACTTCCAAACCTATTACACATACATACGCCCCTGTTCGTAACTCGGTGCTTGCAAATTGCCTTCCTTTTTCGAGATTATAGCCTTTTACTGCCAAATAATTTTCATCTATTCCTTCTACACTTATATTAGGGTTTGTTTTTTCGGAAAGTCGTTTTACTTCTGTTGCTTGTGTGGCAACCGTACTAATACTTACCATTTCGGCAGCCATAAAATCATTTTTGAAAGCAATTACATCATCATATTCCAGAGGAGTTTTGGTTCTTTCTTGCATACCACGCCTATTTTTTTTGCCGTTGGTCTTGTCTTTAATGTCAAAAGTATTTGCCCCCAAATCTGCCAAACCAGACGTAATAGACGACTGCACACTATCAATGGCTGTTAAAATACCAACCAAAGAGGTAATGCCTAATGCTATAATAGCAACGGTTAGCGAAGTACGCAATAAATTATCTTGAATAGACCGCAGTCCTTCTTTGATGTTTTCGGTAAAGTGCATTTTGTTTTTCGATAAAGTGGTAGGCAAATATATAAAATCTGTTTAGTATTTTAGGTTATTTTTTGTTAAAAGAAATTTTGCAAACAGAAATAGCAGAAAAAGTTTGTTTTTTTTTAGTAAAACCCACATTTTTTCTATGTTAAATATGTAAGTAAAATTTGATAAATATAGCTTTTTTTGTAAATTTGTACAACAACAAATGCACAGAAAAATGTCTGCAATACCAAAAAACGAAATCCCCGAAGTTTTTTATGCCACTATCGAGGAATACTTATTTTATGAAGAACAATCAAAAGAAAAATATGATTATTTTCGTGGAAAAGTAATAGCACGTGCAGGTGGTTCGGAA
>JBIKRY010000254.1:0-7022 GCA_044348925.1 Bernardetiaceae bacterium | reverse complement strand
AACTTTGTCAAAAGTACGAGCCTTGCCAATGGTCAAAATTAATTGCACAATAGATTTGTAAATATCCGAACTTCCTTTTTTGGCTTCTGCCCAAAGTAACCCCACCCCATACCCCTCCGCTATTGGGTGGCTTACACAAAAATCAATGTTACCTATGATAGTTTTATAGTCAAAATCAGCAAAATAAGTTTCACCTATCCGATTTTTTAGTTCTTCTTCTCTAATATTATTGTAAAACATTGCTAATATTTTTTAATATATAAAAATAGATTATAAGTAATGTAAGTAGTAATTTTTTTATGCAGAAAAGTTATTGGCAATAATCTTTTTAGACCATTGCCAACATAAAAATCTACTTTGCTAATCGTAAAAATTGTAAGATTTACAAAAATTATCTTACCATACCATTTTTTTCCAAAATTTCTTGTGCCAATGCCAGAAAACTAATAGCACCTTTGCTTTCGGCATCGTGGGCAATGGTTGGCATACCAAAACTTGGAGATTCACTTAAACGAATATTTCGAGGTATTAAGGTTTTAAAAACCATATCCTTAAAATGTGTTTGTACTTCTTCTACTACTTGGTTAGATAATCGTAATCTTACATCATACATCGTTAGCAAAATTCCTTCTATTTCCAAATTTTTATTCAACCGACTTTGAATAATTTTTATGGTGTTTAGCAATTTTCCCAAACCTTCCAACGCAAAATATTCACACTGCACAGGCACTACAATAGAATCGGCAGCCGTCAAAGCATTGACAGTTACCAAGCCCAAAGATGGCGAACAGTCGATAAAAATAAAATCATATTTGTCTTTGATACTTGCAATGGCTTGCTTCATTCGTTCTTCGCGTTGTTCGAGATTTATCATTTCTACTTCTGCCCCGACAAGGTCTATATGCGAAGGAATAAGGTCTAAATATTCAAAATTTGTATGTAAGATTAAATTTTCTACTTTTTCTTGTCCTATCATACAATCATAAATACTTTTGCGAACATCTTTTGGGTTCAAATTCATGCCTGCACTCAAACCAGAAGTGGCATTTGCTTGCGAATCTGCATCAATTACCAAGGATTTATACTCCAAAGCAGCCATACTTGCCGACAAGTTGATGGCTGTAGTGGTTTTGCCAACGCCACCTTTTTGATTTGCAATTGCTATAATTTTTCCCATATAACAGGTCTTTGTTTAATTATTGCTACAAAACTAAGAAAAATTAATGTATAGCTTTTTATTTTCCATTTTTTTTATCAATTTTTGCAATAGATTTTAGAAAGATGATAAAAATTGCCCACTTTTTTTTGTATATCGGAATTGCTACGCTTAGTTATGCCCAAACTATTCCTAAGTTAGACTACTGGCAAGATATGCAAAAAATAAAAAGTTCGCAAAAAGCCGATTCTGCTTTAGTGAATTTGTGGCTTAAAATTGCCAACAAAATATCTACCAACAGACCTGATTCTTCTATCTTTTTTTCCTTACAAGCATTACAAGTTGCTAAAAAAATACAATGGAAACAAGGAATTGCTAATGCAAACTATCAAATAGGTATTGCTAATAAAGTGATGGGAGAATATGAAAAAGCTACCGAAAACCAACTTATTGCCCTGCGAATTTATGAAAAAGAAAAAGATAGTATTGGCTTAGGTAATGGATTTACAGAAATAGCAACATTATATTGGCTACAAAAAAATTATGACAAAGCATTAGAAAATGACAAAAAAGCATTAGCAATCGCAGAAAAACAGCAAAATATAGACAAAATTAGCCGAACTCTGAATAATATTGGCGTACTGTTGTATGAGAAAAAAGAATATAAAACAGCACTTATTTACTACTTTAATGCCTTAAAAATAGCCGAACAACTCAAAAACCGCAGAGGAATAGCCTCTGCCTACCATAATATTGGCGAAACATACGCAGCTATACATGACGGGAGAGGTTTGGAATATTTGGATAAAGGTTTGGTAATAGGACGTGAAATAAATGACCTACATTTTGTTGCAAATACCTTAATTATTATTTCACAAATTTATCAAAAACAAGGTAATATCAATGAATCTTTAAAATATGCCGAAGAAGGCTATTTGCTTGCCAAAAAAATTGGTGCAAAAGAATATGTCAAAGAAGCAAGTAATATATTGTATGCAGATTATAAAATGCGACATAATATGGCTATGGCATTACGTTATCACGAATTATATGTTACCTACAAAGATAGCATATACACTGAAGACCGTGATAGAAAAATAGCAAATTTATTAGCTAACTATGAATTAGATAATAAACGCAAAGAATTGGAAATGTTGGCTAAAGAGGGAAAATTACAACAAGAAATTAACAAAAAACAAGAAGTTATCAGCTATTATTTGGCAGCTTTTATGGTGCTATTGCTTATTTTTATTGCTGTTTTAGTGGGAATTAACCGATACAGACGCAAAAATAATACAATTTTATTAGCACAAAAACAAGAAATAGAAAGAAATAGAAAAGAACTTTTGGAACATCAACAACAAATCTATGCACAAAATATTGCCCTTTCCAAACAAAACGAAAAATTAACAGAACTTAATAATGAAAAAGATGGGCTTGTGGGAATTGTTGCTCATGATTTGCGGGCTCCATTAAACCGAATAAAAGGATTTGCACAAATATTGAGCTTTGAAGAAAACCTCAACGAAGACCAAACGATGATGCTAAAACGCATCGATAAAACTTGTAATGCAGGTATTGCTTTGATTAAAGACTTGCTGATAATCAATAACATAGAATATGAAAGTACCAAAATAGTAGAAACAGAAATCGAAGTAGTGGCTTTTCTAAAAACTTTTATAGAACAGTTTGAACCACAAGCTACCTCCAAACAAATAAAATTACATCTTTCTATTGCCGAAAAAACAATTTATTTGAAGACTGACGAAAATTTTATGAGTAGAATTTTGGATAATATTCTTTCTAATGCCATAAAATTTACACACCACGGCAAAAATATATTTGTCCGTTGTGAGGAATTAGCAGACACTATTCTTATTGCTATCAAAGATGAAGGACAAGGATTAAGCAAATTAGACCAACAAAAACTATTCATCAAATTCCAAAAACTAAGTGCAAGACCTACGGCTGGCGAAGAATCAACAGGCTTAGGGCTTGCGATTGTCAAGGCATTGATAGAAAAATTAGGTGGCGAAATTCAGGTCATCAGTGAGCAAAATGAAGGGGCAGAATTTATTATTAAATTGCCTAAAAATAAAGAATTGCTACTTGCTTAAGTCCCTAATAATATGCCATTCTAATTCACTAATTGGCATTACAGACAATCTCGATTGCCTAATTAAACCAATATTTTCTAAACTTGCAACACTTTTGATAGTTTGTAAACTTACAGGTTTTGCTAAAGTTTCTACAGGCACTATATCTACTACACTCCATTTGTTGTCTTCGGTAGTAGGGTCTTGGTAGGCTTCTCTACTTACCTTTGCAATGCCAACAATAGCAGGATTGGTAACACTATGGTAGAAAAAAACCAAATCTCCAGCCTGCATAGCTCGTAAATTATTGCGTGCTTGGTAGTTTCTTACTCCACTCCAAAATGTTTCTTTTTCTGCCAATAGCATTTCCCAACTATAGGTGCTTGGCTCGGATTTTACTAACCAATAATTTTGCATATTTTATCATTTTTGCACAAAAATAGTATAAAAATTCTAACTATTATCTTATGCTTACCTTATGATAGATTTTTTTGTATCAAAATTATTTTAACCACATAGTAGCATAGACACATAGAAAAAAATAGTTAAAATTTTCATGCGGAAAGTCTATTAATCATTGCGTAATAGTTTTTATCCAATCTCCTGCAAAATAAATTGCTGCACACAAAATTACTGCCCAAGCCATAGCACTAATAGCCATTGCAACAATAATTTTTTGTTTTTTTTCGCCAAAACTCACCGCAATAATACTACCACCAATTGGGGTAAGAATCAAAGGCGTAAGAAATGCAATACCAATGATGCCATATTTTTTCCAAACTTTGACTGTCATACGTTTGCGAGGGGTAAATTTTTTGCTATTGCTCGCAAATTTTTGTTGTAAATAGTTACGAAAAGGCACTCCCAAAACTATTACCAAACTTACAGCAAGCATCATGCCCAAAAACGTAAAAATTACGGTTTCCCAATAAGACAAACCAGAGGCAAAACCAACCGTAGGACCCAAAATAAATTTTAGCATCGTAGCCCCCAAAACACTGAAGTATTTAAAAAATTTTAACTCCATTACAAAATATTATTTTGTGGCAAGTTAAGTAAAATAAAATTGTAATGGAATTTTGTTGTGTATTTTAAGTATAAGTAGAAAGTAGTTTAGATTGTTTTTTATTTATAAATTACTGATAATCAATTATTTACAAATTTTTAAAATTATGGTTAATCGATATTAAAAACTTATAACTACTTACAAAGCAGTAGGATTTGGAATGATATGCATGCCCATCACCGTAATATCGTCTGTTTGGTCACGTGTTCCTATCCAATTTTCTATAGCATTTTGTAACATTTCGTACTGTTGTGTAATGGGGCAGTTGTTTATAGTAGCCAACAATTCTTTGAATACTCTTGCCATAAATTTTCGGTTGGCAACGCCACCAAATTGGTCTTGAAAACCGTCTGTCGATAAATATAAAGTAGTTGGAACATCTAAATTAATGGTATGGAGTTCATATTCAATTACTTCGTCTTGTTCATATCCGCCAATAGGTCTTTTGGTGGCTTTTATTTCTATTAGTTCATTATTTTCTGGTGCTGTGTGTTTGACATAAAAAAGAGGATTCATAGCACCTGCATACAAGATTTTTTGGTATTGATGGTCTATCGTGAGCATAATCATTTCCATTCCATCTTTATTCATTGTTGCTTCTTGTTTCAACACTCTCCGCATAGCATCATTAAGGTACATCAATACTTGATTAGGCATATACACCTGTTTTTGCACAATAATTTCGTGTAATAACTGCGTACCAATCATAGACATAAAAGCCCCAGGAATACCATGTCCCGTACAATCGGCTACGGTAAGCATTGTATATTTTTCGTTTTTTTCTACCCAATAAAAATCTCCAGACACAATATCTTTAGGCATATAAAGAATAAAAAAATTATTTTTACCTAAACATTTATGTAATAATTCGGGTAATGGCAAAATGGCTTCTTGTATTCTTTTTGCGTAGGTAAGGCTCGAAGTAATTTTTTGGTTTTTGAAACTAATAGTCTGATTTTGCTCCCTTATAATCTCCAATGTTTGGCATAATTCCTCATTAGCTGCCTGATATTCTTGATTTAGCTCGGCAAGTTGATGGTTTAGGTTTGCTATTTCTTCAGAACGGGCTATTTTTTCATAGGCTTCTTCCAATTCGCCATATAATTCTGCAATACGAATATTTGCATCTGCCAATGCCTCTTGTGCAACTGTCATTTGCTCGATAATGCTTGTTTTTTGGGCAAGCAATTCCTTACTACTTTCCAATTCTTTGGAAAGTATCTCTATCTGTTGTAATGCAAAGGCATATTGTTGTGCTAAAAACGTATCTTGTTGCAAGAGAAAAAATATAAAATGTGAATAGAAAACAGCTTGAAAATTCTAAATAAATAAGGTTATTTTTGCCTGTGCAGCCGTTTCTATATAAGTAGCCACGCCTCCATATTGTATATCTGTACGCAATTCCTCTTGTTTTATGCCCATAATACCCATTGTCATTTGGCAGGCAGTCATTTTTACGCCCATTTCTGTTGCTAAATTCATTAGTTCGGGTAAAGTAGCTACATTTTCGGCTTTCATCATACCTTTCATCATCATAGCACCCATACCTCCCATGTTTAGACGAGATACGCCACTATTTTCGGGTTTGTCGGGCAACATCATGGTAAGCATCATTTCAGGAATAGTTTTGCCACTATACACTGTTTTGTCTTTGAGAGCAATAATTCCCCAAAGCGTAAAAAACAAATCTACTTCCATACCAAAACTTGCAGCCCCTGTAGCAATAATAAACGCAGGTAACAACTTATCCAATTCATAACTACTTATCAAAATACTTACCCTATCTTTAGGAGTATCTATTTTTATTTGTTGCAATGTTTGTTGTATGGTTTGCAATTCCAAACGAAAATCTCCCAATTTGGCATCTATTCGTGTATCTACTAAGTCTTGTATGTATTTTTGTAAAGCAGGATTTCCTTGCAATTCGTCTTGTATTGTATTGGATAATTTTTCCATAGATGCGAAAAATAAGATAGTTAAAAATGATGGATAAATTATAGTAGAATATAGGTTATTTTTTTTGCAAAATGGCTATTTTTACGCCTGTGTCTGTAAAATCAACTAATATTTCGCCTGTTTTTCTTATCCAAGCCTCTACATCTGCTTTAAATGCAGGGTCTGTAGCTTGTACTTCGAGAGTATCTCCTACAGATAATTCCTTAAATGCTTTAGATATTTTTACAATCGGCATTGGGCAATTTAGATTTTTGCAATCCAAGATAGTATGTGCCATAAGTTGGTAAATTTGTAGAAAATAGGTAGAAATGTATTATATGCAACTTTGATAACGACATTTTTAATTGGTAAAAAAACTTGGTAAAAACATCCATACTTTCCAAGTCTCAAAGACTTGGAAAGTTTGTTTACCAACTAATTATGTCGTTATCAAACTATTACGAAAGTACAAAATAAATGTTACAAAAATTACAAAGTCTTTCATCTATTTTTAGGAATAGTTTATGCTAAAATGAGATGAACTACAGATGAAAAATCTTGCACTCCAAAGAGTGTGGTATATTTTATGTAAATTACATTAACTAAAAAAATAGTGCTAAAAATCATATTTTTAGCACTATTTTTCAGCAATTCCCACTTTGAGATATGTAACTCATTGATTATCAATGCTTATTTATTCATTATTTTTCCCATTTTAGGTAATTCATTGATTATCAACAAATTACTAAATGCAAAAAAACGAGTTAAA
>JBIKRY010000253.1:0-7083 GCA_044348925.1 Bernardetiaceae bacterium | reverse complement strand
AGTATTTAACTCGTTTTTTCTATTTAGTAATTTATTGATAATCAATGAATTACCTAAAATGGGAAAAATAATGAATAAATAAGCATTGATAGTCAATGAGTTACATATCTCAAAGTGAGAATTGCTGTATCTTTGTAGGTTTTTGCAAGATTTTCTACACTAAGAGGCAAAATTTCTGTTTCGGTGCTACAACTAAAATAATATTGGATTTCAGGTATTACACTTTTATTTTGGATAATGGCACGTTGATAAATAACAATCGTAGCAATTTCTAAAATTGTGTAATTATTACCGTTAAAGTTTCTAATTTTGTTATTTTTTTCTTTGTTTTGTGCTTGTATTGCAAAATTTATTGCAAAACAAATTACTATGAAAAAATAACACATAACTTTATTTGTACTTTTTCTGGGGTTCATTTTTGTAGTGTGTGATGATTAATTTCACAATACAAAATTAGGGCAAGTTTTATAAAGGATTTGTAAAGATTTTGGGCGGAGATATAAAGATTTTATAAAGATAAATTTTATAAGAAAAATAATCGTATCTTTGTTTATAAACTATCAAAATTATGGGATATAGCAATTATAGAAACTTCAAATATGTTCTTAAAGCCTTGCAATTAGAGGAGTTAGAGGTTCAACTTTTTAAGAGTGTTAAACCAGTAGAACCTTCAAGTTGGTTATTACAAACTTTGGCATTAGCTGAAGAATTGCCTCTTACCAACGAAAAAAGTAAGTCGGAAAGAGTAGTTTCACCTATTTTAGCCGAAGTTGCTATTTTCTATAAAGATACTATCACATTTTATTCAGGTGAGGACTTAACAGTGGATAGTAGCAGAGATTTATCAGGCGAATGTGATTTTTTCTTTTCTAAACACCCTCGTAAAAGTGTGATGCAAGCCCCTATTGTTACATTAGTGGAAGCAAAAGACGAAGATTTTGAGTACGGAAAAGCACAATGCACTGCCCAAATGTACGCATCAGCCTTGTTTAATCAACAAGAAGGACACCCAATGCCCTTTATTTATGGTTGTGCAGTAACAGCAGGAGAATGGAAGTTTATGAAATTGGAGGGCAATACAATTTATGTAGATATTAAAACTTATTATTTGAATGATTTACCAAAAATTCTTGGTGTTTTCCACCAAATTTTAAATAGCTTTTTACCTTAGAAATTTTTTAGGAAATTTATCAAATGCAGAAAAAGTACTTAAAGTTTAAAAGTTTTTAGGCATCACAAACCTATATCCAATCCTCGACTCCGTTATCAAATATTGAGGTTTATTGGGATTGTCCTCTATTTTTTTGCGAATTTGGGCAATAAAAACCCGCAAATATTGCGTTTCATCAGAATAAGAAAGTCCCCAAATTTGCTTTAATAAATATTGGTGAGTTAGCACTTTACCTTCGTTTTTTAGCAAAATAGCCATTAAATCGTATTCTGTGGCTGTTAATTTTACAAGTTCCTGCTTTTTTAGCACAGTTCTATTGACAAAATCTATTTCTAAATCTCCACAAGAAATTACGTTATGTTGTTCTGTTTCTGTATTCGTTTTGCGAATTGCCAAACGAATACGAGCCAATAATTCCCCTGTTCGAAAAGGTTTTGTCAAATAATCTTCCGCACCATTATCCAATGCCTTAATAATTTCATTTTCGGCATTTTGTACCGATAAAATAATAATAGCTTTTGCATACCAAACACGCAATTCTTTTAATAATTCTTGTCCATTTTTGTCGGGCAAACCCAAATCTAATAAAATCAAATCTGGTTGATGCGAAGCAGCCATTTGTAAACCTTCTTTTGCTGTTGCTGCCTCAATGACTTGATAATCATTTGTTTGCAAAATAATTGTAAGCATTTTACGAATTTGTAATTCGTCATCTATAATTAAAATAGTAGAATTATTCATTGGAAAACTGTAAATATTTAGTATATTTGTCTTTATAGATACGATTGTCAAGGTGCAAAACACGGGGCTGCCTAAGCCATTGCCAACGTACCTGTAATTATTTATAAACTTCAATAGGCAACAAAATGGTAAATTCTGCCCCACAAATTACATCATCTTTTACAATATTTTGCAAAGAAATTTCGCCTTTCATTGCTTCTACAAAACCTTTGACAATAGACAAACCTAAACCTGTGCCACCTGTTTTTGTGGTTTGTAATCTATAAAATTTATCAAAAACTTTGTCAATTTCATTCACAGGAAAACCATTTCCATTGTCTTTTACAATGATTTTGCAAGTTGTTAAATCATTATCTAAACTTATACAAATCTCAATGCAACTACCTTTTGGCGTATATTGCAAAGCATTATTCAATAAATTATACAAAATTTGTTCTAATAAACCATCATCTAATTTAATCAATGGAAAGTTTGGAGGAATTGTAATATGGATATGATGTTTATCTTTGTTTTCTAAATTTTTAATATTTGTTAAGTTTTTAAAACTTAACAAGTCTAAATTTTCGGCAACAATAATTTCATATTTTTGCTCAAATTTTTGCACCACTTTGTAAATAAGTTCATTCATTTCGCAATAATTTTGCTTTGTTTGCAACATTCCAGCTTGCAAACGGGACATATTCAACAGATTTTCTACTTGTTCATTTAACCGCAAACCTGCTAATGAAATTTCGGTTACAAGTTCTTTTTTATTAGTTTCGGTTAATTTTGTTGCATTTTCATTTAGCAAATCCGTTGCACCAATAATGGTTGCAATCGGAGTCCGAAGTTCGTGAGAAAGTGAATTAAGCAAACTATCATACAATTTCAAAGTTCTTTCTTTTTCCTCTTTTAAAGCTACTTTGCTTTCCATTTGTCTAATTTTAAAGGTCAAAACCGCATTGAGCATAGCCACCATAAAGTACATTGCAAACAAAAGTATGTCGTCTGTTGCACGAATATTGAACGTAAAACGTGGCGGAATGAAGAAAAAATCCCAAATCAAAGCACTTAACGTAGCAGCCAACAAGACAGGAAAAATATCAAATAACATTGCCAATAGCGAAACAGACATCAAAAGCAATAACGCAACCACTTTATAATCCAATACATCTGATGCCAAAAAACAGATAACAGATATACTTAAAATTAGCAAAATGCTAATAATATAATGTTGTGTTATTGAAAAATTGCGTTTTACAAATGTTAGCACAAGTTTTTATAAAAGTTAAGGTTTAGCAAAAGTAAGGAAAAGTATTTTTAGGAAACTAAAACTTTTTCAAAAAATAACAACTTTTCTAAAAGAGTTGTTATTTTTACGTTATGAAAAAGCAAGCAACTACACAGGCAAAAGTAACTCTAAATATAGACGACCTTAGTCCAAAAGAATATATCATCATCAAAGGTGCAAGAGTAAATAACCTTAAAAATTTGAGTGTTGCCATTCCTCGCAATAAATTTAATTTCATATCTGTTATTTAGTTTTCTTTCTAAGAACCTAATTGTAAAATTTACATTTTATAACTAATTAAAAAAAGAAATGTTTACTTATCAACTTTCCACAGTCTTACACACTATTGACTATTATACAGATGAGTACAGTAGTTGTGCAGCTATTAATTATAATTTTAGTCATATAAATGTATGGGTAGCAAGGCGAAATCTGCGTCTATTTTTACTATTTAAACAAAACGACACTAGCATTGTAAGATTTTATGAAATAGAAATACGACTAAGCTATACTGTTGATAATCAAGTAATTAACTTGGGAACTTGGTTTCTTAGCAATTACCCACAAAGAGAACATTACTATCTTTGGAATTGGGAAAAAGAAATTGATTTTCTTACTAAAAATCAATTATTAAAAACAGAGTATAAAGAGTTACTGTTAATAGAGCAAAAATTTTATGAAAACTATTATCATAGAAAAAATAACCAAACCTCGCCAATTCATCTTTTAGATGATTTTGTTGTCAAATATCAAGCTAACTTATTGGAGTTAAGTGTTGAATTAGGTCTTTTATATTCATTAATAGGCAATCACGAAAAATGTTTTGAATATTTGTCTGCTACTGCTTTGCCTGAATTGCAGAGAATAATGTATAAAACAGCTTTTTATTTGGCTCATTTAGCTCCAAAACCTAACTATACATATATAAGGAAATATGAAGAATTATACCCAAATCCGTTGCCATTTTTAGAGTAGAAAATCACTGCTATTTGCTTGATTTTACAAGGTTTTATAAAAATATATTTTTATGTTTTTATAAAACTAAAATTCTATAAAACAACAATTTTTATTAAAAACTTCTTATTTTTACGTTATGAAAAATTATCCACAAGCAACTATAAATGGACAAGTTAATATAGACAACCTTAGTCCAAAAGAATATATCATCATCAAAGGTGCAAGAGTAAATAACCTTAAAAATTTGAGTGTTGCCATTCCTCGCAATAAATTGGTTGTGATAACAGGCTTGTCGGGTTCTGGCAAATCATCTTTGGCTTTTGACACACTTTTTGCCGAAGGGCAACGTATGTATGTGGAAAGTTTAAGTGCTTATGCAAGACAATTTTTGGGCAGAATGGAAAAGCCTGAAGTCGAATATATCAAAGGAATTGCCCCTGCGATTGCGGTAGAACAAAAAGTTAGCACCAAAAATCCACGTTCTACTGTTGGCACAACCACTGAAATTTACGATTATTTAAAGTTGCTTTTTGCACGAATAGGCAAAACTTATTCGCCAATTTCAGGCGTAGAAGTTCGCAAAGATACCGTAACAGATGTGGTAAATTTCTTAGATACCTTGCCCGAAGGTACAAAATTTATGGTTTTATGCCCTCTAATCCTAAAAAATAGAACTATTGAAGAAGAATTAAAAATATTATTGCAAAAAGGTTATTCGAGAATTGTCATAAATGGAGAAGTGCAAGAGATTGAGGAATACTTGACAGCCCCCCAGCCCCCGAAGGGGGAGTTTGACGTAAAGGGTTTAGCTCCCCCTTCGGGGGCTGGGGGGCTTTTCATTCTCATAGACCGTAATGCTACCAAAAAAGATGACGAAAATAATCAATATCGTATTTCTGACTCTGCACAAACAGCATTTTATGAAGGTGAAGGAACTTGTGTTGTGCAACTTTTAGACGGAACTCAAAAAGTATTCTCCGACAAATTTGAAGCCGATGGAATAACTTTTGAAGAACCCAGCGTAACTTTTTTTAGCTTTAATAATCCTTATGGTGCTTGCAAAACTTGCGAGGGTTTTGGAAATGTTTTGGGCTTAGACATAGATTTAATTGTTCCAAACAAAACTTTGTCTATTTATGAAGGTGCTATTGCTTGTTGGGCAACCGACAAAATGAGTGAATGGGCAACGCCTTTGATAAAAAACGGAATTAAATTCGACTTTCCAATTCACAGAGCTTACGAAGATTTGACCGAAGCACAACAAAAATTATTGTGGACAGGCAACGAATATTTTGCAGGTTTAACCGAATTTTTTAAGTTTTTGGAGATAAACATACATCAAATAAAATACAGAGTTTTATTATCTCGTTATAAAAGTAAAGTTACTTGTCCCGATTGTATGGGAACAAGGCTAAGAAAAGATGCACAGTTTGTGAAACTTACCCCACCCAACCCTCCCCTTTTGGGAGGGGTGAGTATCTACGATGCTCGAAAAACTCCCCTCCCAAAAGGGGAGGGGCAGGGGGTGGGGTGCATTTCCGACCTCGTCCTTCTCCCCATTTCCGACTGTTATGCTTATTTTGAAAATTTGCAACTATCTGATTATGAACAAGTTGTAGCAAAAAGAATATTGACAGAAATTCAAAGCCGATTTTCTTATATGATGCAAGTTGGTTTGGGTTATTTGACTTTAAACCGTTTAACATCGAGCCTTTCGGGTGGTGAATTTCAGCGTATTAAATTAGCAACGTCATTAGGCAGTGCTTTGGTGGGTTCTATGTATATTCTCGATGAGCCAAGTATTGGTTTGCACCCACGTGATACACAAAATTTAATTAGAGTTTTGAAACAATTACGTGATTTGGGTAATACAGTTATTGTGGTTGAACACGAGGAAGAAGTTATGAAAGCAGCAGACCAATTGATTGATATTGGAAAAGAAGCAGGTGCAAAAGGTGGAAATTTGGTTTTTCAAGGAAAATTATCGGAATTAAGTTTGGCAGTGGATAGTTACACAGCTTCGTATTTGCTTGGAAATCAAGAGATTACAGTTCCTAAGATACGCAGAAAATGGAATGAATATATTGAAGTTGTAGGAGCAAGAGAAAATAATTTGAAAAATGTGAGTGTGAAATTTCCTTTGCAATGTCTTACAGTGATTACAGGGGTGAGTGGTTCGGGAAAATCTACGTTGGTAAAAAAAGTGTTGTATCCTTCGTTATCAAAATTTCTAAACACAACAAATGAAGATGTTGAGGCAACAGGACGTATGGAAAAATTGGCAGGAAATCTCAAATCTATTCAGCAAATTGAGTTTATAGACCAAAATCCGATTGGTAAAAGTTCACGTTCAAATCCTGTTACATACATCAAGGCTTATGATGCTATTCGGGAACTTTTTGCTTCGCAAACTTTGGCAAAACAACGCAATTATACCGCAGGTTTTTTCTCTTTTAATGTTGATGGAGGACGTTGTGATATGTGTCAAGGCGAGGGCGAAGTTACGATAGAAATGCAATTTATGGCAGATTTGCATTTGAAATGTGAATCTTGCAAAGGACAAAGATTTAAAGCCGAAACCCTTGATATTCAATACAATAACAAAAATATCTATGAAATTTTAGATATGACTATTGATGAAGCAGTCGAGTTTTTTGAGGGCGAAAAGAAAATTAGAGAAAAATTATTGCCCTTACAAAAAGTGGGTTTAGGCTATGTAAAATTAGGACAATCATCAAGTACACTAAGTGGTGGCGAGGCACAAAGAGTAAAATTAGCAAGTTTTTTGGGAAAAGGTGGCATCAAAGAAAAGACAAAAATCTTGTTCATTTTTGACGAGCCGACCACAGGTTTACATTTTCACGACATCAACAAATTGCTAATTTCTATCAATGCCTTAGTGGAAGAAGGACATACGGTTTTGGTGATTGAACACAACACCGAA
>JBIKRY010000252.1:0-7087 GCA_044348925.1 Bernardetiaceae bacterium | reverse complement strand
ATTTTAAAGTAAGGTTTATGTAATAAAATTGTAATAAAATTCGTCTTACTGCTAAAATATTGAACACGGATAACACAGAACACGCAGATTTACACAGTTTTTCTACTTATAGTACCTTCCTTAACTTCTATTTTTCTATGTATCTATGTATCTATGTTACTATGTGGTTAAAATAATTTTGATGCGGAAAACCTAATAAGAAAAAAGAAGTAAGATGAGAAATTACATTACCTAAAAATTTATTGCTGGTTTAGCATAAAACAAAAAATGTTACCCATATTGCTATGAATAACATATAAAAATAAATTTTGTAAGATTTTTCATTAGCGACAAGCCAAATAACAAGACTTAATTTTATTGCAAAAAATTTTGTTAAGACTTAGCAAATGTTTGCTTGTTGTTTTCTTTTACTTATTCGCAAGGATTGCCATACCCAAATTCATCATCATTATAGACGCCAAAAGATAAACTTCCGCCACTTGTACTAATAAGCAAAGTATGTAAATCTTTTACGTTTACCGAAATAAATGGTTTTGATTTGTGCATATTGCCTGCGGTATCTTCCCAAGTAAATAAAAGTGGTGTACCATCAAGTTTGGTAATTTGTACATCATATACTTCATACTCGTCACTACCTGTTTTTACCCAAAAATATTTACCACTATCAATGGTATTAGATGGTAATAAATCGGCACTAAATGCCTGACCTGTACCTGTAGGTCTAATTTTTAGTTCATTGAATACTTGCCCACTTTTGTTAGACACAAAAAAAACAATAATACTGTGCTTGTGCAGTATTTACCAAAAATAACAACAATAACAAGACTGTTGAGAAACCAAAAAATTTTTTGTTCATAAAAAATAATGTTTAAAAGTGTTAAAATACGTTACAAAAGTCAAATATAATGCCAATAAAAACTAAAACTAAACTATCATATTTTTTATTTTACAACCATAAACTCTTGCTCTTCTGTGTCTTGATTTCCTAATTTGTCTATAGCTCTTATTTTTAGTTTTGTAATTTTTCCAATAGGAAAATTAGTCAAAGGATTTTGGTATAATTGTTCAGCACCGCCATTGATACTGTAATAAATTCGGTCTGTGCCAACCATATTGTCTGTTGCCCCCAAAAATATAGTCAGATGTTTTGGATAAATAGCTATGTTTGTTGGTGTTGGTTCAGTTGTATTTGCTGTATTTCCTCCGTTTTTTGGTGCAGTCGCCAAAAATTTACTTTCTTCTGCAATAGCTTGCAAACTAAAATGTGCAAAAATTTCGGGTGCTGTTGCATCTACAATAAACTCAAAACTTTTGTTATTGCTATTATTTACATTATCAAAGCCTGTAAAATCTACTTGATGTGTTCCTTCGTTTTCGATTTGAAAGGCATTTTTAAAGTTATCTGTAGTAGCTCCATCTACTTGATATTCAATATTTTGCACTCCAGATTCAGGGTCTTGTGCCAAAAGATTAATTTTGGTGCGAGGACTGATATAGATATTGTTATTCATATCAAATTTTTCCCCAATATAATTAAAAGACAAACGAGGTCCACTCAAATCCATAAACATAGAAGTTACAGTTCTTTCATATTTTCCACTTCCTTTATTATTTACCAAATCGGTTGCATAATAATTTACAATATGATGTCCAGGACGGTTTGGAATATAAAAAGGTTTTTCATATTTCTGATAAGTAATTCCATCTATGGCATAATAAATATCTTTTACCCCTGCTTTGTTGTCTATAGCCTCTAATTGTAGTTTGGTACGTCCCGAAAAAAATGTTTTTCCCTGAATTACATATCTATCTCCAAGAATTTCGGCAGTAATAATAGGTGGCATTTTATCCAAATAAAAAGCAAAAGTATTTTCTTCTTCCTCATTTTTTACATTATCGGTAGCACGAAAATAGATGCTATGTTCTCCATCTCCCAAATTTGCAAAGTTGAGTGCCGTTGCATAATTTTTAGTAGCACCCTCCTCTCCTACTCTATATACAATTTTGTTTACTCCAGAAAGTTCATCATTGGCAGTCAAACTTACCATGGTGCGTGGCGAAATTACATTGTCTATTTGGTCGCCTTTTACAGTATAATTAGTTTGTGGGGCAGTCAAATCTACAGTAAAAGTTTTTTGTTGTGTTTTTTCCTCATTGCCTACATTATCTACTGCATAATATTGCACAAAATATTCTTTTTCTCTATCTAAAGCAATTTTAGTAACGTCTTCAGAATATTCTGTTCTATCTATAGATTGATAAATTTTTTGTAATCCCGACATTTCATCTTTAGAAACTACAGACATTTTGAGGTTTTGCCCAAAAAATAATTTTCCATTTTTTTGAAAAGTTGGGGCATCAAAAAAACGTAGGGTAGATAGTGGTGCCCTTCCATCTGCATTAATTTCAAAACTTAATTCGCCATTTGGTAAGCTGGGGTTACGATGACGTATATAATGTGTACCATGCCCATCTAAGTACATTGGTTTTGGGCTTTGCGATTTTGCGGGATTCAGTGTCGTGCTTTTGCCTTCAGGACTTGTGCCAATGGATATATAAGCAGGTAAAGAGGCTTGTTGGTAATATCTTTGTGTACTATCTACATACGTGCCTTTTTCGTGGTTTTTTCGGTCTTGTGCAACTACTTGATATACAGTGTTTTGCAATAAAAAAATTAAATATATGTAGAAATATATAGGTTTCCTTTTCATAAAATTAAACTATTTTTAGCTATTTGATAAGGCAATATAATTACTTCTTGTAAAATATACATATATATTGCTAAATTATTATTTTTTGTAACATATTTCGTTAAAAATATGTTACAAAAAATAAGTTATATGTGCTGTACGCCATTTTTTAAAATCCTTCAGACTTTACATTCCATTTGCCATTTTTAGGAAAAGAATTATCTTTTATCATCATAGCAATAGCACTCAATACGGCACCATTCCCAGGTAGATATACACTAAGTTCGTTACTGTAAGAGTTATTTCCGTTATTTCGCCAAATATTTTGTGGGCTTTCTTTGAGCAAAAGTTCTACAGTTTGATTCGTTTTTCCTAATTTTGAAGCAGTCATTGCCAATACTGCATAATCCCAACCCCAAGTTTTGCTAAAATTCCACGTTTGCATTACTTTATCAAAAGTACGTCCTACTACTTGCTTATCTACGATTTTTTGTTCGGGCAAAAAACCTAAAACCATTAGCATAGAAAAATGGTCACGGTTATATTTTGTATAAGTATCGGGTGCATTTTCGTGTCCCAAATATACGCCTTCTGCGGTTGGTAGAGGTGGATATGCTTTCAAAATCTTGTCTATTTCGGCATCTGCGGGCATATTCAATCTTTTTCGCCATTCTTGTGCTTTGGTCAAACCATAATAAAAATAAGCTAATTCAAAAGTTGGGTTAATAACTGTTGCTGCATCGTAGGCTTCTTGTGCAGGAATAATATGATTGCCCAAATAATATTGCCCTTTTTGCCCGTTGTACGTAAAAAACGAGGTAATTCCTTCGGCAGTTTTAAATACAAGTTCTTTATATTTTTGCAAAGTTTCGTTACTTGGATTCAATTCATAGAGTTTTTCGGCATAATATATTGGGTGTGGTTGTTGCCAAATAATATAACATTCCATAAAATTTACACGTGGCACTCCTTTATCATCTACACATTTTGGCACTAAAAAACCACTTCTACCTTTATGTTTTGCTATTTTTTCATTCATAGGCATAATTTTGTAATACCAATCCATACTCCGTTCAAACAAATCTTTTTTGCCCCAAAGCATAAAATGAAACCCATGCCACCAGTGCATTTCCAAATGCGACCTTCCAGCCCAGCTATTTTGTGTAAGCCCTGTTTCCTGTGGGGGCATAGTGCCTGCACATTGTGTTGCCGTCAAATATTGCGAAAGAATTACTCTCCGTTCCAATTCTTTTGCCTGTAGGTCTGTGCAAGCACCAAAATCTACAAAAGCCCCACGATTCCAATAGCTATGCCAAGATTCTGCTGCTGCTGCTTTGGTACTTTCAAAATCAGGCAAATTAGTTTCGGGATATTTTCCACTATTAAAATGGCAAACATAAGTAAAGGTAGGAATATTTTTGTCAGGTGTAATCATAGCCGTATGCTGTGCAGGGTCTAAAGCAAAAGCACCATTATCCCATTTTGCGTGAGCATAATAGTTAATATTGTCCATAGTACGATAAATAGCTGCTTCATTTTTGTTTTTGCTTGGCAATAAAACAGTCGTATGACGAGAATTTTTTGTCCAATCAATCCCAAAATTTCTTTCATTTTCGGTAGTATTGGCATACGGAAAAGTCATTTTTATTTTCAGTCTTCCCTGTTTTATCAAATCTGATTCTATTTTGATAGCCACCAAATCTGTTGTCGGATGCACGCAAGTTTGTACTTTTACTGCTACGCCTTCCACAATAAATAAACTATGAATAATGCCATTCCAAATATCTAAGTGTTGATTAATAGCTGTAATATTATCGGCAGTAACTTTTGTACCATTTGCCAAAGTCATTTCTAAACCAATAAATCCCAAATGAAAACGGTGAGGGTTACTATCCAAATATTTGCCTGCTACATCATTTTTGGTAATAAGATAACCTCTTTTTTTGCCTCCAATATCAAAATTGGTAATTGGATAGTCAAAAATATTGTAATTAGACGGGTTTGGCGTCGCATGAAACAAATTTTGTAACATCGTGCCAAGTTGCACCGCTGCACCACTTGGATATTTTTCAGGAAAACTTTGTAAGCCTGTAATATCGGTAGTATAAGCAAAATTGCTATTGCCAACCGTAAACGCAGAGTAAGGGTCTAAGTGTGTAAGAGTTGGAATATTGCGTTTTACCACTGCTGCCCTGTCTATTTTTTGGGCAAAAACTTGTACCGTTAGCAACAGTAGCAAGCTAAGAAAAAGACTAAAATATTTCATTGATTTTTGGTTTAAAGTAATTTTTATTTTTAGCAAATACTACTACATCACGGAAACTACATACAGAACACGCAGGTTTACACAGTTTTTCTACTTATATTACCTTCCTTAACGTATATTTTTCTATGTATCTATGTTACTATGTGGTTAAAATAATTTTGATAAAACCTATGCAAACTTATTATTATTTTTCAAAAAATCCTGTTCCTTCCCAAATTGTACCTTCTAACAATTCTAAATTAATAGCTTGTAAATAGTTAGTATTTTTTTGGAATTTTGCTTTTCTATTGTTTGCAAATATTTTTTGACAATCTTCTGCTTTAAACCAACATAAAGTTTCTTCCAAACCTTTTGGCGAAAGATTTGCGGGCAGAACTATAGCAATATAGGCAGTTTTGGTTGCTGTTTTGAAAAATGAAGCATCATAACTTATTTTTTGACAAGCCTGTAGCAAATATAAATTTTTTGGGGAATAGTAAAAACCGTTAAATTTATGGTATAATTTGTCTTTTTTGGGCAATAATTTTGTATTTTTATCTTTGGTATCTGTATTTTTCTCGATATTTTTGATGCGTAAAATTTCCAATAATTCCTCTTTATTTACAACATTGCTACTAATACTATCTTTTGTTTGTGTAATTTGATATGCCGAAATTTCGCCTGCCAAACTTGCCTGCAACAACAAACGGCTAATTTCTTTGCGTTTGCGTTGCAATTTTGCGTTTGCTGCTTCTCGCAAATCAAAAGTTTTTACCACCATTTGCTCTATTTTTTTGGTGCTGTCTGTTGTAAGTTTATGGCGAAAATCCATCATCAGAGGCATATTTGCATAACGAATGGCAAGCACTTCAGGCAGGCTACAAGCAGTCAAATCTTTAGCAAAAGTAGGTATTTGTGTTGCCAACAAATTTTGGACATCTTCCCAAACAAAACTACCATAATAGGTCGAAGTATATTGATTTTCGGCTGTTCCTTCATCAAATAAATCTATACTTTTTGGAAAAAATACTTGTCCTTCCAAAGTTTCTTTTACATTCAAAAAACAATATTTATCTAATATATTTTGTTGGCTATTAGCAATCTGTTCCAAAAATTTTAGGCTATTGGTTGGTAAAGTTTTGGAAGTAGAAAATTTATAGAATGGACGAATTTGGGATTTTTGGGTGACAGTAGCCAAAATTTTAATAATTTTTTCCTGTGTTGCCAAATCATTTAGATTTACCATTGCACGAAAATCTACTATTTCTACCTTACTATTCAACCAAAGCAAAGGTTTTGCAACTTTTTGCATATTCCAAGCCTGTGCAAATTCCGAAAAACGAAAAGAAGCAATATATTTATCGGCAAATGGCATTGCTATTGAAACCGAATCCGAAAATAAATGCAAAAAAGTAATATTTCTTGTCGTCTCGTTTGCAGCTATTTCTACTTCTACGCCTATATGACTAACTGTTTGGATACGATTTTCCAATGCAGTATCTGCCAATATTTGATAGGTTTTGCTGTTGTCCCAAAGATAGGCTTTTATTTGCTTTTGTTTTGCAAAATCAAACAAATAAGTGGCTATGTCTGTAGGATTTTGACGTAAATAATGGTGTGCTTTGTCAGTAAGATTACACAAATATATTTGCTTTTTTTGTGCAAAAGAGGAAACAATATTCCCAAAAAATAATAAAATAATAATCAAATATTTTGGCATCTGTCTAAAAAATTACGCATCTACAAACTAACTTTTTTGCATACATACACAATACACTTGGTTTGTGTTGCCTCAAAGTTACAAGTATTTATTCAGTTTTTCAATAAAAACTTGCCAAAGTCTGGTAATAATCTAAGTTACTGCATATTAAAAAAAACTTGCATAGAAAAAATATTTTTTTCTATGCAAGTTTTAGCTAATCTAAGTTACGTAATACATAACGCAACGATGGTAGTATTGAGCCACTTGTATCTATTTAGTGTACTAAAAAATTATCTACCTTGCACACTCACCCAATTAGATTTAAAATCTTCCAATTCTGCATTTGTAAAGCCGTAGATTGTTTGCAATTTGCTGATAATTTGTTGTAATTTAGGTAATTGTGTAAATGGCTCGGTTGCAAATTTGTAGGCAGTTGGTGTACTTTCTGGA
>JBIKRY010000251.1:0-7130 GCA_044348925.1 Bernardetiaceae bacterium | reverse complement strand
AAAACTTTACAAAATACTTTTGTGTGAGAAATTGCCAAAAATTTCTTGATAAAAATTTTCCAAAATTGTATATTTATCAAAATTTTGTTCGGCTGCAAAACGGGCATTTTTTTGTAAAGTAGCTAATTTTTCAGGATTATTTTGAATGATATTACTTAAAAAAGCAAGATGGTTGGCAAAATCAGCAACTTGCAAAAAACTTTTACCAACTTGATATTGATTGACCAATGCTGCACCTTCGCCACCACCAATATACATAATAGGCAAGCCACAAGCCATAGCCTCGTACAATTTGGAGGGAACTGTACCAAAAATAGTTTTGCGTTGCAAAATTAAAGCAATATCAAAAGTAACTAATATTTTTGCTAATTCTATTTGTGGAATACTGTCATGTAAAAATATATTTTTGTTAGGGTTTTTTGTAATATATTTGAGAATTTTATTTTTTTCGGCACCATCTCCAAAAATATGCAATTCTGTATGAATAGGTAACGAAATTTGTTCGCAAAACGCATACACTCCTTGAGCAATACCCAGCAAACCTGCATAAACCAAACGAATAGTTTGTGTATTCTGCGTATTAGGCTTACTTGTAATTGCAGGGCAGAATACTTGGCAATTTACGCCTGTACGACACAAAAAAACTTGTTTACCTGATGTATTTGCTTGAATATGTTGTATAATTTCTGCGGACTGCCCACTAAGAAAAGTAGCTTGTTGGTACAAATAAAATTCTATTTTTTGTAGAATCGTATAAAAAGTTGTTTTGCCAATGATACCCAAATCTAACAAAACATTAGACCAAATATCGGATAAATTGAGCCAAAATTTTGCTTTACAAATTTTGCTTAGAAGATAGGCAGAAATAGCTAAAAATAACGGTGGCGACTGCACATAGACCATATCGGGTTTAAATTTTAGGAGTTTGGGCAAAGAAAATAGCACGTGCAGAGCCAAACTAACCATTGCCAATACCCTAAAAAATAAATTATTGGAATGAGAGGCAAACAAAAAATAACGCAAAACAGTAATTTGGTTAATAACTTCGGTAGTATGCAACTGGTTTTGATACTTTGCAAAGATTTTTCCTTTCGGATAATTTGGCAAAGCTGTAACGACAAGAATTTCGTGTCCTTTTTGTTGTAGAAATTCGGCAAGATTGCGGACTCTTTCGGCACAAGCACCCTGTTCGGGTGCATAATTTGGCGTAAACAAAACAATTTTCATACTAATAAACATTAACTTCCATTTGCAAAGCTATTGCAAATTTTTCGATAACAGAGTGTTGTATTTTTTGTGCCAATTCCCAAATTTCGTTGCCTGTTGCATTGCCATAATTGACCAAAACCAATGCTTGTTCGTGGTGTACGCCTGTATTTCCTATTTTTTTGCCTTTCCAGCCGCATTGTTCGATGAGCCAAGCAGCAGGAACTTTCACTATTTCTGCATTTTCGGTGCTGTAATGTGGCATAGTTGGATTTTGGGCTTGTAAATCTGCAAATTGGGTTCGAGAAATTTCGGGATTTTTGAAAAAACTACCTGCATTGCCAAGTTCTGCGGGATTAGGTAATTTGCTTTGACGAATGGCAATAATTGCATTGCTAATGGCACGCAAACTAAGATTTTGGGTACTAAAACCTTGTTTTTCGAGCATTTGTGTAATAGCACCGTAGCTGGTCTGGAGTTGGTGATTTTTTTTAGTAAGTCGAAAAGTTACAGATAGAATAACAAATTTGTTTTTTAAGCTGTTTTTGAAAATGCTTTGTCTGTATCCAAATTGACAATCTGCGTGGGAAAACTCTACAATTTTGCCTGTTTCGAGTTCTATGGCTTCTAATTTTTCGAAAACATCTTTGATTTCTACGCCGTATGCACCAATATTTTGCATGGGTGATGCCCCAACTGTACCATAAATAAGGGACAAATTTTCGATACCACCCCAATCATTGTCAATAGCATAGCACACAAATTGATGCCAATTTTCACCTGCACCTACTTTGAGCCATACAAAACTGTCGTTTTCGGCTATTTTTTCTATGCCTAATAGGTTTATTTTGACAACCAAGCCCGCAAAATTTTTGCTTAGTAAGAGATTACTTCCGCCACCCAAAATTAGTTTTTCTTGTTGTTGCCATTTGGGACTTGCAATAATACCTGCTAAATCTGCCGTTTGTGTAACTTCTGCAAAAAAATTACAACGGACATCTATGCCAAATGTATTATAAGGTTTGAGAGAAATATTTTGATAAAACATAGACAAAGATAATTGTTTTGTAGTATTTTACAAAAATTATCCTAAAACTAAGATTTTTTCAGAAAATTATACAGAGAAAATTTATCTCCAAACAATTACAAATTTGTTTCTATAAACTCTTTGACATATTGCAATCTATGTAAAATATTGGTTAAATCGGCAGGTTTGGTGGCATCATAAGCACCACTTACCACATATTTTTTACCTATCAAGACCACAAAAAACCAAAGTTGCCCGATAGAATATAAACCATAAATAGGCAAGTTTTTGCCATTATTTTTGGCTTGGGCTACGAGCATAGCACTTAAAAGCTGCCCTTTGGGGTCTGCTTGGGCTTTGGTTTGGGGTTTGTACTCGTTGAGAAAGAAATAAGGAATTTGAGGTTTTTGTTTGCCTTTGGCTACAATCATTTCGACTCTTCCTCTAATTTGGTGTTTTTGTTGTTGCACATCTATTAACTCTGCTTCTATGGTAGCTTCCATAAAAGTACGGTAATAATCATATTTGTAAAAATCTACTAACTCTATAATAGGTAATAAAAAAAAGACCTTCATATCTTCTTCTCCCCAAAAATCTGCCATTTTATAGAGTTTTTTACGCAAAGCCTCTGCTCTTTCATGTATTGTATCGGTAAAAGTTGTCCTAAAATTTTCCCAAATAGTCATCTCCTCGGCAGTTTCTGTATTTTTTATTCCGAAGGTCATTTCTACCTCTTCTGTTGTCCACTTTTCAAAAGATTTCATAATTTTTAGCCTTATACACAAAGTTAGCAAAACTATTGTAAAGAAATAAAATTTTATTTATAATTAAATTTTATTTTGAATTAATTTTTTGAAAAAAAAAATTAATTGTAAAATGGTCATATTTTGTGTTATTTGCAGAATAAAAAATTTTAGAAAACAATGGCAAACGAAAAGAAAACAGATATTTTTATTAGCAAATTGCTTGATAATGCAAAAATTGAATATACACCCAACGGAAGTGATATAAAAGAAATTCAAGATGCGTTAAAAACTGCTTCCAAAAAAGGTACAGGAAAAGCTGGTTTTCCTGAATTTGTCGCAAAGTGTAAAGATTTTATTATTGTGATTGAAAATAAAGCAGAACTCGAAAAACAGGCTTTATATGAAGATAACGACAACCAAAAATTAGCTACAGATACAAAAGCAATTACCAATTATGCAGAAAATGGGGCTTTGCATTATGCCAATGAAATTATAAACAAAACTAATTTCAAAAAAGTATTTGCCTTCGGTTGTTCAGGCAATGAAAAACACCACATTATCAGACCTATTTTTGTAGATGAAAAAGGTTATAAACTACTCGAAAAAGTCGAAAATTTTGAAAATTTTTCGGAGGCAAACATAGAAAAATACTACAAAGAACAAGTTTTGGGCGAAACGCCACAAGAAGTAAAAACAACAGCCGAAGTTATTAGAAAAGCTGCTGACTTGCACGAAAAATTACGTAATTACGGACAACTGCGTGATACAGAAAAACCTTTGGTGGTTTCTGCCATACTTTTGGCATTGAGTGAAAAATCTTTTGCTATCGAACAACTATTGGGAGATACTGAGAAAAAAGATGGAGAAATTATTTTTGATGCTATCAAAACCTATCTCAAAAGAGTAAAAGTAGAACCCGAAGTTAAAAAAGAACAATTACTCAATCAATTTAATATCATAAAAGATAGAACTTTGTTAAGCCAAAAAGACGAAAGACTTAAAAGTGAAGTTGATAAAAATACCTATTTAGAAAAAACACCTTTACGTTATTTCACGGAGTTCATTAACGAAAATATTATCAAGACTATGCAAAATAATTTGGCAGATGATATTTTAGGCAGGTTTTACGGTGAGTTTATTAGTTATGGTGGTGGTGATGGGCAAACTTTAGGTGTAATTCTTACTCCAAAACATATTACAGAACTATTTTGTGATTTGATAGATTTGAAATCTACGGACAAAGTTTTTGACCCTTGTTGCGGTACAGGTGGTTTTTTAATTTCTGCTATGCACAAAATGCTTGAAAAAGCAAGTTCTAATAAAGAAAAAGAACATATCAAAAAAGAATTGCTACATGGTATAGAAATACGTGAAGATATGTTTGCTATTGCTACTACCAACATGATTTTGAGAGAAGATGGCAAAAGTAAATTAATTAAAGATGATTTTTTAAGAAAAAATAGCAAAGATTTAAGGGAAAAAAATTATACTGTTGGTTTTATCAATCCGCCTTATTCGCAAGCAAAAGGAAAAGATACAGCTCATTTGTCGGAAATTAATTTTATTAAACATCTTTTAGATAGTTTAGCAGATGGTGGCAGGTGCGTAGCTATTGTACCGCAGTCGACAATGGTAGGCAAAACCAAAGAGGACAAGGCTGTAAAAAAACAAATTTTAGAAAGCCATACCTTAGAAGGTGTTATTACACTGAACAAAAATACTTTTTATGGGGTAGGTACAAATACTTGTTTAGCCATTTTTACCGCACATAAAGCCCATTCACCTAAAAAACATTGCAAATTTGTCAATTTTGACAATGACGGTTACATAGTAAGCAAACATATAGGACTTACACCTACAACTATAGCCACCGAAAAAAAACAACACCTTTTAGATTGTTGGCTACATGATGCACCCGCAGAAAGTAAATTTATGGTAAAAACTACCATAGAACCCGAAGACGAATGGCTACATTCTTTCTATTATTTTAATGACGAAATACCAACAGAAGCCGATTTTGAGAAAACTATTGCTGATTATCTCACTTTTGAGTTTTCTATGATAATGCAGGGCAGAGAATATTTATTTGAAAAATAACTAAATTTGTATGGACTTTAACTTTTTAAAACATGAACTACAAAATATCCTTCAAGGAAAGAGCGAAGTTAGCAATGGAGAATCTATCCAAGCAACAGCCAATTACCTTAGAAAAAGCACTGAAACAGGTGCAGTGGCTCAAAGAAATGAGCCAAACAAAACAGAAGAAACAAAGAGATTGATAGAATACATAAATACAAATCATCTTTGGAACTGTGATATTAATTTTAATCTGTTTCTATCTGAAGGAGCAGAGCAACGGGTTTATATAAAAGATAAAAGAAAGGTATTGAAGTTAAATGATTCTATTTATTATGAATCTTGGTTAGATTACTTTAATAACCTGTTGCTAAATAATTATTTTTTTCCTGATACAGCCTACAATTTATTAGGGTTTTATAAGGCATCTAATGATGTATTGTATGCTTTGGTCGAGCAAAACTATATAGAAGCTACACAACCTACTGATTTGAGCCAAGTAAAAGACTTTTTAGTAAATAATGGCTTTGTAAATAACCGAAACCACGATTATTATCATGCTAATTTGGGAATTATTTTAGAAGATTTGCATGACGAAAACGTACTTACCGCAAATGATATTCTTTATTTTATTGACACTGTTTTTTACATTAAACCCGAAATACTATGGAATTAGATTTGAAAAATGTAAAGTGGGGAGAGTTTATGTTTATTGATATTTTTGAAATTAAAAACGGATTTTATAATAAAAAACCAAATTCATCAGGTAAAGGTAATATTCCTTTTATAGGTGCAACACAATACAATAATGGAGTTACAGAATTTTATACTTTTGACGAAATAAAAAATAACTCAAAAATTGGTTATGGTAAAAATGAGCCAATAAAAAGTAAAATATTTGAAGGGAATTGTATTGCAGTTACAAATAATGGTTCTGTTGGTTATGCTTACTATCAAACAAATCATTTTACTTGTACTCATGATGTAAATCCTTTGTATTTAAAAAATCATACTTTGAATCCATATATCGCAAAGTTCTTAATTTCTGCAATAGAAATGCAAAAAGTATGTTTTGAATACGCAAGAAAATGGCGACCTATTAGAATGGTAAAATCAAAAATCCTACTTCCCATTACTCCCGAAGGCACACCCGATTATGCTTTTATGGAAGCATACATACGTGAGCAAGAACAAGCAAAAAATGATAATTTTTTGAACTATTTGCACAAACGAATAAACGAAGTAAAAGATTTTCAGGAAACTGTACCAATAAATGAAAAAGAATGGGGAGAGTTTTATTTAAAAGATATTTTTGCAGATATTCAAAGAGGCAAGAGATTAAAGAAAGACGACCACCAAAAGGGCAAAGTACCTTATGTTTCTTCTACTGCTATGAATAATGGCGTTGATAGTTTTGTGGGTAATGAAAGCAAGGTAAGAGTTTTTAATAATTGCTTAACGATTGCCAATAGTGGAAGTGTTGGGGCTACGTTTTATCAACCTTTTCCTTTTGTAGCAAGTGACCATGTTACGAAACTTGAAAATAAAGACTTTGATAGTTTTATTTACCTTTTTATTGCAACAATAACCCGAAGATTAGGCGAAAAATATAGTTTTAATCGTGAAATCAATGACAATAGAATACAGAAAGAAAAAATCTTACTGCCCATTACCGCCGAAGGCACACCTGATTATGTGTATATGGAAAATTATATCAAAAAAATAGAATTTGAGAAGTTGGCGAAGTATCAGTTGCTGAAATTAGGCAAAGAAATGTAGTGGATAGAAAAATAGAGGCTACAAAAAGTGTTGTAAAAGAATAACTAAATTAAAAAAAATAGGTAAAAGTGGGCTAAAATTAAGAATTAGACCACAAACCGTCTGCACTCCAATAAGTAGGAAACCCTCTACTTTGTAGTAGCTTTATTTGGTCTGAAATAGATAACGGAGGTTTCGTATATTGCATATATAAAAAAACCTGCTCGGGTGCGCATACTCTAAAATATGAGTAAGAAGCGTAGCAGGTATTATTAGTGCAAAGTATGCTAATATATAGTATTTTACAAGTTTTTATT
>JBIKRY010000250.1:0-7134 GCA_044348925.1 Bernardetiaceae bacterium | reverse complement strand
GGCACGAAATCGGTTTCGTGCCTACGGCACTTGGAGGAGAAAAACTAACTCATACTATAAATATTTCGTGCCTATGGCACTAAAAAACGTAATCCTTAGCTTAATAGCATTAGACTAGGCGTCCCCGACTAAAGTTTATGCTACAGATTTCAATATTTTATATCTATTCCTTATTTTACTACAAATTCTATGATTTTTTGGTAAGATAATAATATAATTGCAAGAATTGCCATTGCAACGCCTACTATATTGGTTTTAGTGAGTTTATCTCCCATAAAAATAGCAGCAAAGGTAGTAGCTACCACAATAATTCCTATATTAATAACAGGCAATACAAAAGCCCCGTTTCCGTCAAAAGCAGTCAAGGCTTTGAATAAAAAATAAATAGAAAAATAGTTTGGAATCCCTAAAATAATTCCTGCATAAATACTTTTTAGTTCAAATTTTTCTTGTTTGGTAATTAATTGATAGATAATAATGCACAAACCAATCGTACCTGCGGTAGCAAAAAGCAGAATAGGAAAAATGCCTTCTTCTCCTTTTTGTATCAAATGGATATTAGAATAACTAATGCTTGTATCTATAATTCCACCCAAAATAAAAATACTGATTGGCAAAATAAAACGGTTGCTGGTTTTGGGTGATGCTGGTAAATTTGTGTTATTTTTTTGCGTACTATCTTCATTTTCCTCTTTCATATTGCTTAATATAATAGAAATTAAGGCTATTACTAATCCCATTACATTCCATATATCAAATTCTTTGGTGCTTTGAAAGATAAATAAATTGACTAATACAGGAATTACCATCGACATTTTGCTGGATACTGTAGTTACAGTTACGCCAACTTTTTGTGTGGCTGTTCCCATCAAATAGAAAGTAGAAATAAACATAGAGCCTAAAAACAACGCCATAAACCACCAATTACTTGGGTTAAAACTTGTTAAGGTGCTTGTATCTACAAAGGCAACGCCTGTGATTACACATACTACATAATTTACGGTAATAGCGTGGAAAGTATGGATTTGGAATTTTGGAAATATACGAAATAGTATAAAAAGACTAACCGAAGCCAAAATAGATAAAAATAAAGCTAACATAGGAATAAAAATAAAATGCAAATAGATTTTTGTGCAAAGGTATAAAAAATTGCCAAAAATGCGAATCTATGCAAGTTAGCTTTATGTTTTTATCTTAAATTTTGGAATAGCCGAAGGATTTTCTTCGTTTTCGTCTTCATTTTCCTCTTGTTCTTCTCCTATTTCTTGTAATTTAGCTTGTTCTTGGTCGACTTGGTTGATTTGTTTTTTTCGTAATTCCAACAAGTCCGCACTAAGTTCGGCAACAGATTTTTTGCGGTTAGATTCCAACATAATCATCAAAGCACCAATGTAAAAGGGTATCATAGGAATTTTATATCTTACCAAAGTTCCAAAATTGCCCGAAGTCATTCCTACCGAAAACGAGAAAAATACCGAAAAAAACAGACAAGCAGGTGCTATAGGTTCTCGGAAAAATGTGGCTATTACATTTTTTAGCTTTACACGAATAAAAATTACATAAAAAGTAAACAAAAGAAAATAAGTTGCCTCCAAAGCAGACAAAAAAGCAAAAGGATTGCGTGCCTCCCAAAGCCCTGGTCTATACAATGCCACCACGACTGCCTCTGGAAATATACGAGCCAAACTCCCCAAAGAACCATCAAACTCCGAAAGATAATATACCGAGCCTTGTTTACTCATACTTTGCAAATAGGACGAAGTAATTTTGGTTTTGCTTGCCAAATTATCTACACTATAGGCTGTACCTGCACTAATACGCAAAACTGCAAAAATTCCACCAACCCCTGCCAACAAAAATAACATAGGTGCCAAAAAAACTTTGAAAAAAGCAGACCGTATATTGTCCAAATACGTCAAATATGTCCAAATGGCAAGCATCGGAATAAATGCCAAAAGGATATAAATTTTTACAATATATAACACAAATACGGCAGAAATGCCTAAAATTACATTAGAGGCAATGTTTTTGCGTTTAAGCACCGCAAAATAAAAAGCATAAAAAAACAAACCCAAACAACCAAAACAAATAGAATCTTTCATCAAACCCGAACCCCAAAAAAATACAGAAGGAAAATAAAAAACAGCAATCGCAAATCTTTTTATCATTTTGGGATACATGGTAATGAAAGTTACAAACATTGCCCAAGAGCCAAAAAAGCTAACCAAACCACATAGTTGGGCAATGGCAAAATAACTACAACCACAAAAAATACTAAATAAACCAATGATTCGTATCATAAAATAGGAACTTGCATCTTGTTTCATATAAAACATATTCCAGCCTGCATATTCCATGAGTTGATAAGAAGGAGTTTTTTGAATAGGCATAAAAACCAACTCAAACCAAGCCGATGTATCTTTCCAAAAAGTTTGATATACATAAGTACCCAACTCATGATATAATAACGTATCTCCGCCACCATAATAATATTTGTAAATCAATCCCAACATAATAGCACCCAGCATTTTTAGGTGCAAAGCCGTAAAAAAATAACTGCTTGTTTCTTTAGTCGTCATTTTTCTACGTACATTATACATAAGCAAATAAATGATAATCAAAAAAATACTTCCTGTAATATAATCGTAGCCATCAATCATTTTAGCAAAATAGTTATTGTGATAATTAATAAGTAATTTAGATTATTTTTATTATTAAATTATTACTAATAAAATAATTCAATAATTAATTATTTGAAACTGCTTCCATTTATTTTTATTTTTGTAGTAATTGTTGTTGTATTTTTGCGAAAACTTGTTCTGCGGTTATTTCTTGCATACAATAACAGGGCAATGTATTTTTGCAGGCACTACAGGTAGATTTTGCGGTCAAATATTCTGTATTTTTGCCCAATGCCTGCCATCTTTGCGGGTGAATTGGTCGCATAGGTGGAAATAAGCCAAGTGCATACACGCCAACTGCCGCCGCAATATGCAAAGTACCTGTGCTACAAGCCAACAAACCATCAGCAAAACTAATCAAAGCTATTAGTTCATCAAGTTGTAGTTTTCCTGTGAGGTCAATCACATTTGGCTGTGCAAATATTTCAGGGCATTGTTCTCTAATTAATTCGCCTTCTTTTGCAATTCCTGTAACAAAAACCAATACATTTAAGCTATGTAAGTTTTTGGCTATTTCTAAATAATTTTCTATTTTCCATTCTCTTGCACTTCCTTTAGATTTTGGGTGTATAATAAAATGTTGGTGTTGGGCTTGGAAATATTTTTTTAGATAGCCATATTTTTCTGGATTGACTTGTAAAACGGATAAATTTTTCAAGGTTTCGAGGCTTGGAATAGCTAAATCAAAGATTTTCAACAACTTACAGTTTAATTGGGCTTCGTGTAAGTCGGAATTTTTGCGACTAAAATGTACCATTTGGTTACAATACAACCAATGAAACCATCGATGGCTTGTGCCTATTCGTATGTCTATGTGCTTGTAAGCAATTTTTGCTAAGATATGGTCAGGAAATGCAAAGATAATCGTTGTTGCTTGGGTGGCTAACAATAGTGTAGGATTTGCAATAATTTGTTCTCTATCCAAAAATTCATCTACAAATGGACTTGCACGAATAATAGCTTCGGTGTAAGTTTTTCCAATAAAATATATTTTTATGCTTGGTTTTATGCTTTTGAGATAGGCAGCCAAAGGCAATGTTAAGATTACATCTCCTAAATTATCTGTTCGAGAAATAATTATTTTGTCGGGAAGTTGCATAATTCCAAAATTTCGAAAATCTAAATGCTATTTTTCTGCAAATATTGCAATAAATAACCATAAATGTTTATTTATCTATTTTTTATTACAAAAATAGATAAATAGCATTTACTCCGAACAAGAATTAAATTATTACCTCTTGATTAAAGATTAAATTATAGAACTGTTTGATGATTCCATGGGCAATGTTTACAAGTTTTTTTACAGCAATATCCTCGTTTTTTGTGGTAAATTTCGGTAAAAATTACGCCACCTTTGGCATCTTTGTAGAAATCTTCTTCTTGTAAGTTGTGTAATTTATTGTTTAATCTGGTTATTATTTTATTGGACTTTGGCATAGCATATTATTTGGTTGATTTTGCTATAACAAATTGTAGGGAATTTGGTTATTTTATTATGCTGGTATTTCTAATAAATTTGACAGGTAGTAGTAGTATTTATTTATTTTTTGTATCACTTTCGACCCTAATTCCATGATATTTTTCTTGTGCTACATAATCTTTTCTTAATGGATAGCCTTGCCAATCAGCAGGCAATAAAATTCTTCGCAAATCTGGGTGTCCTTCAAAAATAATACCTAACAAATCATATATTTCTCTTTCATGCCAATTTGCTGTAGCCCATAAATGGCTTAGAGTTGGCACTGTAGGTAGTACATCTTGCCCACGAGGCACAGAAACTTTGATGGCAAGTGCCAATTTTTGTGTAATAGCATAAAAATTATAAATAATTTCTATTTTATTTTCTTTAGGGAAATCTATTCCTGTGATACATACCAATTGGTCAAAATATAATTTTTGTAGTTCTTTGCAAATAAATTCTAATTTTTCTATTGCAACTTCTACCGTATTTTGTAGATTGCTGAGATGAATTGCCAAAAATATATCTTCCCCACCTACTTTTTTAAGTTCTGCAATGAGTGTATCTATGTTTATCATTGTGGATAAATAGTTTGCGGTTTTTGTTTGGTTTTTGCTTTATATTGGTTTGCATCTTCGGCTATTTCGTCTGCTTCTTTGACAAATATAAACCTTTTGGCAAGATAATAGAGTATAAATAGACTAATAATGCCATAAAAAATAGCTGAAAACATATTTTCGGTACAACTTCCCGACCAAAATATAGTAAAACAAGAGTTATATACCAATACACAACCACTTGTATAGCCTCCAAAATACTCTTCACATTTTCTAGCAAAAAAGCCTGCAAGCAAACCATATAACATACCAAAAAAGATAATTGCTTTTTCTCCTCCTATCATATACATATCTGCTACGGTTGCTGGTTTGGCAGAAGTACCACCTTCTCCTATAAATCTATCCAAAGCACCTGCTTCATATGCTCTTTCCATAGCTGTTTTATCAATAGACAGACCGTCTGTACGTAATTGATAAGGAATAAGTCCCATAAATCCGTTTTGGATAATCTCCATACCATAAAAATCTCTTTTTTTAGGGACATGTTGTGTATAGAGAGTAAAAGCTGCTATCTCACTAACTCTGTTTATTAAAAACTGCCAATTATCTTTTTTTATTTTTAATTTGGTTGCCTCTTCCTCGCTAATAGCTTCTTCGTAAGTCAATTTTATGGCTTCCCAAGCACTGCCCTGTGCCCCATGCCAAGTTGCTTTTCGCATATTCGTGGTTAAGGTAGGTATATAACTAAACAAAACAATAGAACATAAACCTAAAACGAATGAAGTTTTTTTGTATTTGGCAGACAAATTTAACAGCAAAAATAAAATAGAAACAATAATACTAGATTTGGAACCAGAAGTAACTGCAACTACAAAAGAAACTAAAAACAGAGATATACTAATGGTAAAATATTTTTTTTCTTGTAAACTAAATAATACTGCTAAAGAAATTGCCATAAAGCTAATATTAGCAATATTTCCTCTAATTGCAGAAAAACTACCCAAAAAGCCAAATAAATAACTAATAACAAAAGCACCTACTAATATTTTTAATAATAATAGCGTATCTATATTTATTTTATTTTTTATTTGTATTTTATCATACTGTCCAGATGTCATAAGTATAATACCATGTGTATAAACGGTATGTGCCAACAAGTAATATCTTTGACAGTTGGCAATTAAATCTGCATCGATAGTAGTCATATCACTCGTAATCTTATCAAAAAAGAAATAGCCATTCATATCAAAATAATAGAAAGGACTTGTCAAGCAATTATAACCTGCAAAATGTAGTTGCGTAAAAATATAGGGACGAAAAAATTGACTCAAAAAAGGAAGGTCTGTTGGCTTTTTTAGTGCTATACCTGTGAGTGTAATAAATAAAATATACCAAGAGCCGAGCCAAGATATCCAATAACTTGTATGCGGATCATGTGCATAAGATAAAGCAAATAAATAAGGAACATAAACTAAAAGACCACGCATAAATAATAAACAATAATACGAAATAAGTAATTGAAAAAAATAAATGTATCCCAGACTTTAGTCGGGGACGCCAAGTCTGTAATCTCTTGATAATCAAAGTATCACAGACTAAATTCTGTGGCACAATATTGTCAACTAATTAGTTACTTGTACTTACATTAATTAGTTTTATAGAAAAGTGGAAGATTTGGAAAATTTGATTTTTATTCAAAATATCCAATAATAACTTTTCAAAATATAGATAAAAACCTATAAGCAAAACCTAAAAACAACCAATTATCTATAGAAAAGCAAATGTAAGGATAATAAGATAGTATCTAAAAAATATAACATAAATTTTTTTTTTAATGTAAAATATGGTTACTTTGCCTATATTATTGATAAAATTAGTATTTATGAAAAAAAATATAGCCATTTTAATACCTTGTTACAACTCTGAAAAGACTATTGTCGAAACTTTAGAATCTTTAAAAAAACAAGGAAATAGTTTGGAAAGAGTAGCATATATTGTAATTGCAGACGATAAAAGCCCAGATAATACGGTAGAAGTAGCTAAAAACTATTGGAAAGATACCTTACCACCTCTCAAGTTAGAACAAAGAAAACAAAATCATGGTGAGTACCTAAATGTAAATATGGCAATAGAAGGGATGGAAGACAGCATAGAATGGTTTGTCATTATGCATGGAGATAATATTGCAACGCCAAACTATATAGAACTACTTGCCAAACATATAGACAAAGCCGATAATAAAACTGCACTTATTTGTGGTAGTTGGGTAGATTTTGATGAGAATGGCATTATCAATAAGGGCGAAAATACGTATGATACAAAAGGCTCTACCATAATTTATGGCACCAAAGAATCAGTAAGAGATACTATTTTTATGGGTTGTTGGTGGCATATTTCTTGTACAGCCATTCGTATTACTGCATTTAAGCAGGTTGGA
>JBIKRY010000031.1:0-23282 GCA_044348925.1 Bernardetiaceae bacterium | reverse complement strand
GTGGCTACCAAATTATTTCGTCAATGAGTTTGGATAGTAAAGGTGGTTATATGTGGTTAGGAACAGAATATGGCTTATTTCGTTATAATATTCACCTCAATACCTATGAACATTATTTACACAATGACAAAGATAGCACCTCTATTATAGATAATAAAATTTCGGCACTTTTTCCTGATGATGATGGCAATATGTGGGCAGGCACTTATAATGGTTATATTTGTAAATGGTATCGTACAAATAGCAAGTTTCTGAACTTAAAACTACCCACCAATAGCACACAGCCGTATGGTGCAAATAAAGTAAAAGCATTTTGCAAAACCATCGAAAAGTCTTTTTGGGTAGGTACAATGAATACGGGCTTGTATTTTGTAAGAAATCTGAACGAAAAGTATAGTTTCAAAAATTTTTGTCGCCAAATAGGTAACCCCTTAAGTTTATCGGATAATGATGTAGTTTCTTTATTAGAAGATGTAAATGGAATTTTTTGGGTAGGAACTTTTGGTGGTGGTATCAATAAAAATGATAAACGACAAATGTTTTTTAACCACTATAAACATAATTTTGCAAATATTGAAGGTTTGGGGCAAAAAGGTATTCGGGCTATTACCGAAGATAGTAAAAATAATTTATGGATTGGTTATTCAAATTATGGCTTAAGTAAATTTGACAATACAAACCAAACCTATAAAAATTATGAGCATATTGCTAATAATCCTTTTACAATTAGTTCGAATAAAATAAATACAGTTATCGAAGATAGTCAAGGGGTTATTTGGGCTGGTGCTGCTGAAGGAGGCTTAAACCGTTTGGAAGTAATCAAAGATAGCAAAACAGGCAAAGAAAAAGAAATTTTTGTTCGTTATAGCAACCAAAAAAACACAAATATACCAAGTCTTGCGGGCAATACGGTCTATATCGTAAAAGAAGATGCCCAACACTATCTTTGGATTGGCACACGAACAGGGCTTTCTGTATTGAGTCCAGACCGCAAAACATTTAAAAATTATCTGGCAAATCCAAAAGATAAAAATGCTATTACAAATGAGGCGGTACGTGCAATTTTTTTTGATGATGATAATGACAGAGTTTGGATAGGCACTTTTGAGGGAGGTGTAAGTGTATTTGACCGAAAAACAGAAAAATTTACGACTTTTAAACGAACTCCTAATTGCAAAAATTGTTTGAGTGAAAATGCCGTAAGTTCTATTTATGTAGATTATTATGGCACGGTTTGGATTGGAACTTTTGGCGGTGGGCTAAATAAATTAGATATGAAAACAGGCAAATTTACCCATATCACCGAAAATGAAGGACTTGCTAATAATGTAATTTATGGAATTTTGGAAGATGGGGCAAATCATCTGTGGCTAAGTACCAATAGAGGTATTTCAAGATATGATATTATTTCGGGTTTAACGATTGGGTATAATGTAAAAGATGGTTTGCAAAGTGATGAATTTAATGCCAATGCCTATCATAAAGGTAGAAGTGGAAATTTTTATTTTGGTGGCATCAACGGACTCACGTCTTTTCGTCCTGATAGTTTGCAAATTAAGTATGCACATAAACCATATTCTTTGTTACTTACAGATTTTCGAATTTTTAACAAATCGGTAAAACCATCAGCAGAAGGAGTTTTAACAGAAAGTATTACTACAGCAACTACGATTAGACTTAGTAGCAAAGATTATGTATTTGCATTTGAATTTGCCTCCTTAAATCTAAGTACACCACACAGAATTAGATATGCCTACAAATTACAAGGCTTTGATACCGAATGGATTTATACCAACTCTGACGATAGAGTAGCAAATTATTCCAATATTCCAGCAGGAACTTATATATTTTCGGTAAAAGCCACCAATGATGAAGGGGCTTGGACTGACAAATATACCAATATTACACTTATCATAGAACCTCCTTTTTGGAATACTTCGTGGTTTAAGTTATTAGTTTTTTTGTTAATTGGAATTGCCCTTGCTACCTTTTATCAATATAGAATGGCAAGTGCCAAAAAATATCAAAAAGAATTGGAAAGAGAAGTTACTATCAAAACTTCAGAACTTACCCAACAAAACGAAGAAATATTACAACAACGAGATATTATTAGCTTGCAATTACAAACTATTCAAGAATCGGAACAAGCATTGGCAGAACTCAACGCATCGAAAGACAAGTTTTTTTCTATTTTGGCACACGATTTACGCAGTCCTTTAAATTCTTTAAGTGGTTTTTCGTCTTTATTAGCAAATTTTGCAGACCAAATGACACCAGAAGAAATAAAACAAATTGCACAAGATTTAGAGAAAAATGTTAAAACATCTACCAAATATCTCGAAAATTTATTGACTTGGGCAAGAAGTCAAATGAATAGCATAGAATTTAAGCCCGAAAACTTAGATTTTGCTACTTGTGTCAAAACATCTATTGAACTTTTGCAAACTCAAGCAGACAGCAAGCATATACAAATACAGACCAATATAGAAAGTAATCTAAAAGTTTTTGCAGATACAAATCAATTACAAACTATTCTTACTAATTTAATAGCAAATGCTATTAAATTTACCAATATAAATGGTATTGTAAAAATAGAGGCTAAAAACAATCAAGATGGTTTTGCGTGGATAGAAGTCATAGATACAGGCGTTGGAATGTCAGAAAGTGTGATGAATAAAATATTCCGAATAGATGCCAAACATAGCACCAAAGGCACAGAAGGCGAAGCAGGTACAGGCTTGGGCTTGTTGTTGTGTAAAGAATTTGTCGAAAAAAATAGTGGTATCATTGGCGTAAAAAGTGTTGAACAAGAAGGAACTACTTTTTATTTTACCTTACCGATTGTTACAACATAATTTATCAAATTTTTGTAACTAATTTTTTTAAATTCAACCTAATAAAATACCTATAAACAATGAAATATCCCGCATTAAGCAATTATGTAGATGGCAAAAAACTTGCAAGTAGTAGTAGCCGTTTTCTCGAAGTTATTTCGCCCCTTGATGGTGCTTTGTTATCTACTGTTCCTATGTCTTCGGCAACAGATTTAGATTTGGCAGTACAAGCAGCTAAAAAAGCAGGCAAAATATGGGCTACAACCCCAATCAAAGAAAGAGTGCAAGTATTTTTTAAGTACAAAGCCTTATTAGAAAAAAATATTGATGAATTAGCTTTTCTCGTACACGAAGAAAATGGCAAAACTTTAGGCGAAGCAAGAGCCGAAGTCGAAAAAAGCATAGAACTAACAGAATTTGCTTGCTCGTTGCCACAACTTATTCAAGGCGAAATATTAGAAGTGAGCAAAGGCGTAGAATGTCGTACAGAACATCATGCAGTTGGCGTGGTTGCAAGTATTGCACCGTTTAATTTTCCTAATATGGTGCCAAATTGGACAATTCCAAATGCTATTGCTTTAGGAAATACAATGATTATCAAACCTTCGGAAGTTGTGCCTTTGAGTGTGGTAAGAATTGCGGAATTGTTGAAAGAAGCAGGTTTGCCTGATGGGGTTTTCAATATTGTGCATGGTGATAGAGAAATTGTAGAGGCAATTTGCGACCATCCTGATATTGATGCAGTTTCATTTGTTGGTAGTACGAAGGTTGCCAAACTTGTCTATATTCGTGCTACTTCGAATTTGAAACGGTGCTTGGCATTGGGAGGAGCAAAAAACCACCTAATCGTATTACCAGATGCAAATGTTGCAATGACTGCGAGCAATGTAGCAGCTTCGATGTCGGGTTGTGCGGGGCAGCGTTGTATGGCTGCATCGGCAATGGTGGCAGTAGGGGAGGTGCAACATATTATTGACAAACTCTGCGAGGAGGCTAAAAAAATAGTTGCGGGCAAAAATTTAGGTGCTGTAATTTCCAAAGAAGCAAAAATTAGAATAGAAAAATATATTGACGAAGCAGAAAAAATGGGTGCAAAAATCCTTGTTGATGGTCGCAAAACCGTTGTAGAAGGCAAAGAAGGTGGTTTTTATGTTTCGCCAACGGTAATAGATTTTGTAACTCCTACCATGTCTGTAGCAACAGAAGAAATTTTTGGTCCCGTAATTTCTATTATGCGTGTCAAAACATTAGAAGAAGCATTGGCTATCGAGAATGGAAATGCCTACGGAAATGCAGCCTCTGTATTTACGCAAAGTGGCGGTGCAGCCCGCAGAGTGATAGACAATGCCTCGGCAGGTATGATAGGGGTAAATATTGGTGTGCCTGTACCTCGTGAGCCTTTTTCTTTTGGAGGCTGGAATGATTCAAAATTTGGCGTTGGCGATATTACAGGCAAAAGTTCCATAGAATTTTGGACTAAACTCAAAAAAACGACTATGAAATGGGAAGCCGAAGCACAAATTAATTGGATGAGTTAAAATTTTGTGCAAAAATAGTAGATTTTTATATATTTGTGTAGTAAAATTAGAACTATGTAAGTATTAGCTAACTTATATTAGTGTGTGTCTAATAAATAAAGATGTAATCTTATTATTTTTTTTCTTGTTTTAAATTATTGAATTGCTTTTTTTATTTGCAAATAGGAGGTAACACAAAGCTAATTTTGTGTTACCTTTTTTTATACCAAAAATTTAAAGATACTTTAATCAAAAAACTGATAACTTTTTTTACCTTTGCACCAAAATTAGCTTTTTCTTATGCCAAAAAATCCGAACATCAAAACCGTTTTAATCATAGGTTCAGGTCCCATTATCATTGGGCAAGCCTGCGAATTTGATTATTCAGGCTCACAAGCCTCACGTTCTTTGCGTGAAGAAGGCATCGAAGTTGTGTTAATCAACTCGAATCCCGCAACAATTATGACCGACAATGTAACCGCCGACCATATTTATCTGTTGCCCTTAGAAAAAAAATCTATTGTAACAATTCTTAAAAAACACAAAATCGATGCCGTTTTACCAACTATGGGAGGTCAAACGGCATTAAATTTAGCTATTGACTGCGAAAAAGCTGGAATCTGGAAAAAATACAATGTCGAAATGATAGGCGTAGATACGAATGCCATTCGGACAACAGAAGACAGAGAACTGTTCCGCAAAAAAATGATAGAGTTAGGCGTAGGCGTATGTCAAGGCAGAACTGCAAATTCTTATCTCGAAGGCAAAGAAATAGCCCAAGAAATTGGTTTTCCATTGGTTATTCGCCCTTCTTTTACGCTGGGTGGAACAGGTGGCGGTTTTGTATTCAAACCCGAAGAATTTGACAATGCCCTCAAACATGGCTTAGATTGTTCGCCAATGCACGAAGTTTTGGTCGAAAAAAGCATTATTGGTTGGAAAGAATTTGAGTTGGAATTGTTAAGAGATAAGGCAGATAATGTGGTAATTATTTGTTCTATCGAGAATTTTGACCCAATGGGAGTGCATACAGGCGACTCTATTACTGTTGCACCTGCTATGACCTTGCCCGATACCGTTTACCAAAAAATGCGGACAATGGCTATCAAAATGATACGCGGAATTGGCAATTTTACAGGAGGCTGTAATGTGCAGTTTGCTGTAAATCCAAGTACAGACGATATTGTGGCAGTCGAGATTAATCCACGTGTTTCACGTTCTTCGGCTTTGGCATCTAAAGCAACAGGTTATCCGATTGCAAAAATTGCTGCAAAATTAGCATTAGGTTATAATTTAGATGAAATTAAAAATCCAATTACCAAAACTACTTCAGCCTGTTTTGAGCCTACTATAGATTATGTGATTGTAAAAGTGCCACGTTGGAATTTTGATAAATTTAAAGGAGCAGATACAAGTTTAGGCTTGCAAATGAAATCGGTAGGGGAGGCAATGGGAATTGGTAGCAATTTTCAAGAAGCATTGCAAAAGGCTTGTCAATCTCTGGAAATTAAACGAAATGGCTTGGGTGCAGATGGCAAAGAATTGACCAATCAAGCCGAAATCTTACATAGCTTAGAGTTTCCAAGTGGAGGACGTTTGTTCCATATTTATGATGCTTTTAAGTTAGGAATACCATTTAAAACGGTGCAAAAATTAACCAAAATTGATAAATGGTTTTTGCAACAAGTGGAAGAATTGGTGCTAATTGAAAAAGAAATTTCCAAATTTCAACTTGCAACTTTACCCCAACAATTACTAAAAACAGCCAAACAAAAAGGTTTTTCAGACCGACAAATTGCCCATGCTTTGAGTTGTTTGGAAAGTGAAGTAAATAAACTTCGCAATGATTTGGGCATCAAACGAGTGTATAAATTAGTAGATACTTGTGCAGCAGAATTTGAGGCAAAAACTGCCTATTATTATTCTACTTTTGGTTCGGAAAATGAATCCAAACCATCTGATAAAGAGAAAGTTATCATTTTAGGTTCGGGACCTAATCGTATTGGGCAGGGCATAGAATTTGATTATTCTTGTGTGCATGGCGTGTTGGCAGCCAAAGAGTGTGGTTATGAAACTATTATGGTAAATTGCAATCCTGAAACAGTTTCGACAGACCCTGATATTTCAGACAAATTATACTTCGAGCCTGTGTTTTGGGAACATCTGTATGACATCATTCAACACGAAAAACCTATCGGGGTCATTGTGCAGTTGGGTGGACAAACAGCTTTGAAACTTGCCGAAAAATTGCACAGACATGGCATAAAAATTATAGGTACAAGTTACCAAAGCCTTGATTTAGCGGAAGATAGGGGCAGATTTTCTGATTTATTGAAAGAAAATAATATTCCTTTTCCTGCCTACGGAGTTATCGAAGATGCGGAACAAGCTATTGAATTAGGACGTAAATTAGGCTATCCTTTGTTGGTTAGACCTTCCTACGTATTGGGTGGACAGGGCATGAAAATTGTGATAAATGACCAAGAATTAGAACAACACGTGGTTAATATTTTGAACGAAGACTCCAAAAATAGGGTGCTACTTGACCATTTTTTAGAAAATGCAATAGAAGCAGAGGCAGATGCAATTTGTGATGGCGAAAATGTCTATATTATTGGAATTATGGAGCATATTGAGCCTGCGGGCATTCATTCTGGAGATTCTAATGCCCTGTTGCCAACTTTTGACTTGTCGGAAAATGTTTTGGAACAAATTAAGGCACATACCAAAAAAATTGCTTTAGCTTTGAGTACCATTGGCATTATTAACATACAATTTGCAGTAAAAAATGAAGTGGTTTATGTGATTGAGGCAAATCCTCGTGCAAGCCGAACTGTGCCATTTATTTGCAAAGCCTATCAAGAACCTTACATCAACTTTGCAACTAAAGTGATGCTTGGCAAAAATAAAGTTACTGATTTTACTTTTAATCCTGTGCAAAATGGTTTTGCGATTAAAGTCCCTGTTTTTAGTTTCAATAAATTCCCAAATGTAAACAAACAATTGGGACCCGAAATGAAATCAACAGGCGAAGCAATTTATTTTATAGAAGATTTGACTGATGATTATTTTGTAGAATTGTACGAAAAACGTAATATGTACTTAAATTAGACATAATAAGTTTTTTTATTTTATTTCATAAAAATATTATCAAAAATTAGCAATTTTTGATAATATTTCTTTTTTTGTATAAAAATAAAACCCAAAAATATGGCAATCGTAGTTACAGGTGCAGCAGGATTTATTCCAAGTGCCTTAATTCATCGACTCAATGAAGAAGGTTACACAGATATTATTGCAGTAGATGATTTTTCAAGACCAGATAAAGTAAAAAATTATTCCGACAAATTATTCCGACAAAAAATAGACCGAAAAGTATTTTTATCATGGTTTGAACAAAGTGGTAATTTTGTAGATTTTGTCTTTCATTTGGGAGCAAGAACAGATACCACCGAGTTTAATTATGCGGTATTTGAGGAATTAAATGTCAATTATTCCAAAAAAATATGGGAATTGTGTGCCAAATTTGAAATTCCATTGGTTTATGCTTCGTCAGCGGCTACCTACGGTGATGGCAAATTAGGCTACAAAGATGAAGATAAATTAGCTTTTGATTTGCAACCACTCAATCCATACGGAATTTCTAAAAATGAGTTTGACAAATGGGCAATACAGCAAGAAAAAAAACCACCATTTTGGGCAGGCTTAAAGTTTTTTAATGTTTATGGGGCAAATGAATACCACAAAGGGCGTATGGCATCTGTAGTTTTTCATTCTTTCCGACAAATACAAGCCAATGGCGAAGTAAAATTATTTCGTTCACATAATCCAAATTTTAAAGACGGCGAACAATTACGAGATTTTGTTTATGTCAAAGATTTGGTAAATGTTTGTTTGTTTTTGAAAGAAAAACACCCAATTTCTGGGTTATTTAACTTAGGCACAGGCAAGGCTCGTAGTTTTTTGTCTTTGGCAAAAAGTGTATTTGCAGCATTAAATATACCCGAAAATATCAGTTTTATAGATATGCCTTTGGATATTAGGGATAAATACCAATATTTTACGGAGGCAGATATGCACAAACTATATAAAGCAGGTTATACTACAGCTTTTACAAGTCTGGAAGATGGGGTAAAAGATTATGTGCAAAATTATTTGCTCGAAGGAAAATATTTGTAATTTGATACTGATATTACTATTTTGTATGTTGTCCTTCTGAGTGGGCAGCCCCGCTAAGAAGGACAAATTTAAAATGTCGGTATCAAAATAAGCGTAGAAAATAGTTTTTAGACCCTAAAAATTACCCAAAAGTTTACAATTTATATAGTGTGGATTTCAGTCCATACTACAGTTTTGTGCAATATAACGTAGATTACATAAATTTTTCTCAAAATGATAAAAGAATTATATCTTAAAAATTGGAAAAGTTTTGGAGATACCACTTTGTATATAGAACCTGTAACGGTGCTTATGGGTTTGAATGCAAGTGGAAAATCTAATGCTATGGATGCTTTGTTGTTTTTGCAACGCAGTATCAAAAAAGATTTTACCAATATTTTTGTCAATGACGAAGGTAGAGATGCTATTCGAGGAGGTTATGAAGAGGCTACCAAATCTGGTGAAAAAAACTTTAGTCTTGGGGTTTTATTTGGAAATGAAGAAGAAGATTTATTGTATGAAATTACTTGTAAAATAGGTATTGGAAATAGAAATTGCGAAATTATAGCAGAAAAAATTACAAAAATAAATAATGAAAATATAGCCGAAAATATTATTTTATTAGAAAGAGGTATAGATTTGAAAAGTGATTTTATTACATACGGCAAGCCAATACATGTAGAAAACAATGTAGCTCAACATAGTATTCCTGCGTCTAAAAACTTTTCGATACTTCATCATGTCCTAAATTATAGAGGGTTAGCGGAACATGATTTGGGTAGCAAAAAATGTGTACGATTAGCCGAAGCATTGGAAAATATTTTTATTCTTGATGTGCAACCCAATAGTGCAAGAGATTATACAAAAATTACGAACAAATTGCAAGAAAATGGTAGCAATGTAGCAGGTTTTATTGCAGGATTACCCGAAAAAGAACAAAAACAAGTAGTAGCCAAAATATTCATGTATGCCAAACAATTACCCGAAAAAGAATTTACTAATATTTTTGTAGAAAAAATAGGTCGTATAGGAACAGATGCAATGTTATATTGTGAAGAAAGTTTTTTTGCCACACAACGTCTTGCCGATGCCCGAACTTTATCTGAAGGAACTTTGCGTTTTATCATTATTTTGACTGCCATTTTAACAAGACCTGCCCATAGTTTGTTGGTTATCGAGGAAATTGATAATGGAATTCACCCTTCTCGTGCAAGTTTGTTATTAGAAATTTTGTTGCAAGAAAGTGCAGCAAGGAAAATAGATATTTTGGTTACAACCCATAACGAAGCATTTTTGAATGTGCTTACCCCACATTTGTTGTCGTTTGTGTTATATGTGCATAGAGATAAATCGGGGAGTAGTGTAATAACTCCTATTGATGAAATACAGGAATTACCAAGATTATTAGCAAAAGGAAATTTGGGAGATGTGGTAGCTGATAAAAAATTACACCACTTTTTAAACGGAGAATAGCAATGAGAAAGAAACTTTTGATTATAGATACTTCAGTTTATTGTGTTTGGTTAGGTATATTTGATAAATGTGATGGATATGATACCAATGGAGAAGCATTAACTGTAGATTATATTAAAAAAAGAATAGCTAAATTAGAAAATGAAGGTTATCAATTTGTATTGCCGATGGCAGTAATTATAGAAACAGGCAATCATATTGCACAAAAAGTGGAAAGAGAAGATTTGAGAAAAGTAATTGCAAAAAACTTTGTAGAACATATCCTAAATAGTTTGCACGTAAAAAGTCCTTGGTTTACTTTTAACAAAGATTTGTTTGAAAATGACAAAATGAAAGAAATGCTTGCTATTTGGGAAAATAAAATTGGGCAAAAACAAGCAGATGGTAAAGGCATTTCATTAGGAGATATTGCTATTGCACAAGTTAAACACTATTACGAAACACAAAATTTTGAGGTTGAGATTTTTACAGGAGATACAGGTTTGCGATATTTTGCGTATCAACCTATACAAAAAATAGAAAATGAATTGCCTATACCTACTTTACGCCGAAAAAATAAGTAAGTTTTATGGATAGTTTTTGCTTATTCTATAAAATAATGCTATAACTTGTGTGAATAAGAATCATAGTACCTAAATTGTATTTTTTCAATACGTATTAATGCTATAAAATCTATTTTAATTAGAATACTATGCAAAATATTTCCATTGCTCAACAAGACGAAACTGCTTGGCAGGAAGAATTAGCAATTTATGGGCGTAATTCGGCATTCATAGGTGTTTTATTAGCCTCTATTTTTTATAGTGGTGTAAGTAGTTTTTTGTATTCCTTGAATTATACCGTACATACACATATATTGTGGGTATTGCTTGCACCTGCTATTGTTATGTTTCCTTGTTATTTTCTAACAAAATTGTATAGTTGGAGTCCGATTATTATACAATACGTTATCTTGTTGAGTTTATCCACTGCCGAAGCCTATCAAACCTCGTATTTATTTGTTCCTAAACAAACTTTTATTGCTATTGGGCAATTACCTATTTTTATTACTTTTGGACTCACAGCAGTATGGCATTACAAACATAGCATAATTAGTTTGTTGTATATTTTTGCTATTCATATTTTATTTTTTATCTTTATTACTGATGTTAGTTTTTTTGGCTGGTTTAATCGTTGGGCTATTTTGTTTCCTGTGGCTTTTGGTATGTTGGGGCTTATGTTATTTCGTTATAATACAATGCGTAAAAATTTTATACTTACCCAAGAAATTAAACGTAGTAAAATTAGTTTAGAGGAAAAAAATCTGGATATTACGGCAAGTATTAATTATGCTTTGCGAATACAACGTGCTATTTTGCCAACAGAAGAAAGTATAAAAGAACTATTGCCTAATTCATTTATATTTTATAAACCAAAAGATATTGTTTCAGGAGATTTTTATTTTTTGGAACAACGCCAAGATAAAATTATCTTAGCAGTAGCAGATTGCACAGGGCATGGCGTGCCAGGTGCATTTGTGAGTATGTTAGGCATAAATCTTTTGACACAAATTACAGAAACTATTACAAATCCTCATGTAATTTTGGCAGAACTCAACAAAGGTATTGAAAAAACCTTGAAACAGTCGCAAAATAAAGTTCGTGATGGTATGGATATTGTTATTGTTTGCTTACAAAATGAGATATTAAGTAGTAATACAGAATCTAATTATGTAAATTCTTTAGAATTTTCAGGTGCAATGAATAATTTTTATGCAGTTAAAATAGATAAAAAAGAAAATACTTTGAAAGAATTTATTGAAATAAAAGGTACTAAATTGCCTATAGGTGGTGGGAATTATTCTCCTAAACACGCATCTCATAAAAGTTTTACTACACATACAGTTACATGGGATAAAGAAGTAGAAGAACTAAACTTTTTTTTGTGTTCAGACGGTTATCAAGACCAATTTGGTGGAGAAAATAATAGAAAATTTATGACCAAAAACCTAAAATTATTATTTCAAAATATAGCAATGCTGCAACCACAAGCACAATTTGAGGAAGTTAGCAACACTTTTGATAGGTGGAAAGGAAACCAAACACAATTAGATGATGTATTGGTAATAGGCGTTAAAATCTAAAATTATTTTTAGGAAATTATCAAATAGAAGACATTTCATACATTATATTTCATACATCATATTCACCTTAACTAAAATTTTTTATGCGTATTTTAATTAAAAATGGAAGAATTGTTACCCTTGCTGATGATTTTGTAGGGGATATTTATGTGGAAAACGAAAAAATTGTGGCACTTGGTAGCAACTTGTCTTATGTAGCAGACAAAATGATAGATGCTACAGGAATGTTGGTTTTCCCTGGTGGTATTGACCCACATGTGCATTTGGATATGCCTTTTATGGGTACATCTTCGAGTGATAGTTATGAAACAGGCACTCGTGCAGCTTTACACGGAGGGACTACGATGGTCATCGATTTTATCCTCCAAAAACAAGGGCATTCGTTGCGAGAGGCACTTTCTGAATGGCAAAGTAGAGCCAATAACAATGCAGTGGGAGATTATTCTTTTCACATGGCGGTTACGGATTTTAACCCAGATACCCAAAAAGAAATTCAAGAAATGGTAGAGCAAGAAGGCATTACGTCTTTCAAAACTTTTATGGCATACAAAGGTGCTTTAATGATTGATGATAGACAGATGTTGGAATTGATGACTGAAGTAAAAAAATGTGGTGGTATGGTTACCGTACACGCAACCAATGGCGATATGATTGATGGATTGATTGCAAAACATAGAGCCGAAGGCAATTTATCTCCGCTATACCATTATCTTTCTCAACCTGAAGTTACAGAATCTGAAGCTTCTGGAAGATTTGTAGATATGGCAAACTATACAGGTGTGCCTGCTTATATTGTGCATTTGACTTGTGAAGGTGCATTAAATCAGGTACGAGAGGCTACTATGCGAAACCAACACGTATTTGTCGAAACTTGTATCCAATATCTTACGCTTGATGCGTCTTTGTATAGCAAGGGTTTTGAAGGGGCAAAATGGGTAATGAGTCCACCATTACGAGAGAAAAAAGACCAAGAAAGTTTATGGGCAGGTATTAAGCAAGGTTTGGTAAATATTGTAGCTACAGACCACTGTCCATTTATGTGGGAACAGAAAAAAATGGGAGAGCAAGATTTTTCTAAAATTCCAAATGGGCATCCTGCCATTGAGCATCGAATGGAATTATTATTTTCGGAAGGAGTGCATACAGGGCGTATTTCTTTGCAGAAATTTGTCGAGCTTACTGCCACTAATCCTGCCAAAATATTTGGAATGTTTCCCCAAAAAGGTACTCTTTCGGTAGGGGCTGATGCTGATATTGTGATTTTTGACCCAAACCAAAAACATACTATTTCTGCAAAAACGCATCACATGCACGTAGATTATTCGGCGTATGAAGGTTGGGAACTTACAGGCAAAACCAAAACTGTATTATTGCGTGGTAATATAGCTATAGAAAATGGAAAATGCCTACTCGAAAAAGGTTATGGAAAATTTATCAAACGAAATAAAGTAAGATAAAGATGATAAAGTATATGCTACAAAACTTTATAATGTCTATCTAATTTTTACTTAATTTTTATTTCTACTATCTATGAAAAACAAACTTAAAAAAAGTCTATTACATAAATTTTGTGGTCTTTTGTGTAGTTTTTTTGTTTGCACTACTTTTTTAAGTGCTTGTGCAGGTAGCGAAGGCGGAACCAACGAAACGGCAAAAAAAGATGGCAAAAAGAAAGCCCCCAAAAGGTGCAAAATGAAATCTTGTCATGTCCGCATGGTACACATGCACGAAGGAAAAGAAATGAAAGGAAAGCGGGGTTGGTTTTTGAAAGCCTGTTTTTATTTTGGCAACAATCCTAAATATGGCGAGGGACTCAAACAAGACCGTAGAGACCCTTATCAAGGGCGAAGAAGGTAGAAAAATAAAAAGATTACATCTTATAAATGTAATCTTTTTATTTTTTGGTATTACTGCTTAATAGAAACTCCTGGGTATGTTGTAATATCTACTTGTGGAATGTTTGCATTATATGCACTATTTGCTGCACGAATAAATTCATTTGCCATAATAGCATAACCTCTTTGTGTTGCATGCACACCATCAAGAGAGAAAAGACCACCAGTAATAAAACCTGCATTCAAAGTCAAACCATTTACTGTTTTGCCTGTTACAAACTCGTTTAATAAAGCATTTGCATCAAAAACAGGAATATTTACTAAAGCTGCTTCTGTTCGGATAGCATTGTTATAAGCAGTTACTGCTGTTAAAGCCGAAGCAATTTCTCTATTGTCTAATACAGAAGGGTGGTCAAGTGGATTAAATCTTGAGAAACCTTTTGGCCATGGTAATGCAGGTACGCCAGTTACAGAGGTAACACGAGTTTTTGTTGAACCAACTGAATCTGTTGCCGTTAAAATAAATAAATCGGCTGCGGTTGCTCTATTTACAGAACCGTCTGCATAACGGATATAAACATCGTCCATACTTGCCTCAATTAATTGGTCAAGAGTAGCAGGCAAAGTACCTCCTAAAGCTTGTGTAACACCTGCTTTAAATGCCGCTTTTGCTGCCGACACATTTACTTTTATAGCTGCATAGGTTACAGTGTTCAAATAAGGAATAGAGGTAACATTTGGAATAGTTGCTACTACGCCTTTTGCACCACCTGTAGTAACTACGCCCATTAATTCTTTATAAAGAGATTGGAAAGTTGCAGCAGGAGTTAAAGGCGTTGTACCACCAGAAGTTGCAAAACCTAAAGCATCATTATTACCTAACCAACAAGTAAAGAAAGTTGGTTTTTCGGTTACATAGTAGTTTTGCAAATATTGCAAATAACTTTGACCAGCAGCAGGAAGTGTGTTTGGCAATAATCTTTGAAAATATGGGTTAAAACCTAATGGATTGTTAAAACCGTAGCCATTTGTTTTAATATCAGAAATACGGATACCTGGAACCCCTAAATTATCTACAGGCGTAGTAAATTTTTCGTACAATGGAGTTCTATTATCTGCACCCCTACCTATAATGCCTAATTTGGTTGTATCAGGAGCAATTACAGGTCTTCCAGCATTAAAACCTTTTAATTTCAAATATCCAGAACCATTAGAAGCTCCTTCAGTAAATAATGGCTGTCTAAAATCACCACCGCCTACTGTTTTTAGTTGTGTGGCAATAATATTTGGATAGGAATTTAATTGTCCCTCACGATATACGCCACCGTCTGCATAACCAGCAGTAAGAGAGTTACCAATAGCAACATATTTTGTAAAAGTAGCTGTGCCTTTGCTTACCGCAGGTGCATCTAAGTTAGGTGTACAACTTGTTATTGCAAAGCCTGTAACAAGTGTTGCAACAAATGATTTATATATATTATGTAGTTTCATTGTGTCTTAATTTTTTAAAGTTAAAGATGAGTGTTTTGATTTAGAAAGCATAAGAAACGCCAAAACTTCCCACAGTAGCATTGGTTTTGTAAGTTCCTGAAAGTTTAGTTTCTTTACTTGTATCTTTTCTCTCTACTACATCTACAAGTTGTATTGCTGCATCAATACTAAATTTTTCGCCAAGTTTGTAACTTGCACCTAAAAAGAAGTTATGACGGTCTGCATCTGGAGTTTCTGGAGTCAAACTGCCTGCTGGTACAGGTGTCATTGCATAAGCATAACCCAAACGTACATCTAAAGCTGCACTTACTTTATACTGACCACCAAAACGGAATACCAAATTATCTGTGTAGTTACGAGAAGATGCACTTTTTGAAGCTAAAAGGCTTCGCAAAGGTACGCCGCTGGAATTGGTTACGGTAGGTTGTGTATAAGCAAAACGCAAAGAATCGTATGCACTCCAACCCGCATAATTAATTTCGGCTGCCAAAGTCAATTTCTCAGATGGATATACGGTTGCACCAAAACTTACAATTTGTGGTGCTGGCAAAGTAGCATCAAAAGTAGCAGCATTTGGCAAATAAGAACCAATGCTATTACTTAACGTAGAGCCTTGTGTAAACTCTTGAGGCACATTGGTAAATTTTACGCTACCACCTGTAACTTTCATATCTATTTGAGAACGGAAGTTTACACCTAAAGATAATTGTTTGATTGGTTGGTAGTAAATACCTGCATTGAAACCAACGCCACTTGCAGCACCATCTAACTCACCGTATGCCACAGAAGCACCAGGGAATGGTAAATTAGAAGCACGTTGCAAATTTACAGAACCCGTCATATAGGTAAAACCTGCACCAATACCCAAGTTTTCTGTGATTTTGAAACCTACAGTTGGTTGAATAAAAATAGCTTGTAATTTGATAGAAGTTAAGCCAGATTTACCTATCCAATCTTTGCCCCAATCTACAGAACTACCAAAAGGCGTATTCACACTTAAACCAAATTTGAAACGACTTGCAAGTCCTTCGCCTTTAGCTCCCCATGCTGCATACAAATAAAATGGTGTACCTATTGGATTATTAGATTCATACTTTTTTAAGGTAGCTGCATCTACATAAGTGTTTTTTGCACTAATTAGACTTACGCCTGCCGAAATGCTGTTTTTCTCCAACAGTGCCATTGCACCTGGGTTAAAAAAAGCAGCCGAAGCATCTAATTTGGTGGCTACACCAATGTGTGCCATACCTGTTTGTTTTGCTCCTTGTAGAGCAACTTGATATCCTTGTGAATAGCCTAAAAAAGGCATTGCAAGCAAGGAAGCGAAAAGAATTGTGCTTTTCTTCATAGAATTGTGTTGTAAACTGATTAATGATTAATGCCAAAGATAGATAAAAAATTGTATTTTACAAATTAATTATTCTTGCTGATTTTCAAAGTATTTTATTTTTCAAATAACAAATAAATGATGTCTTCTCCATTGTTATAGGGGGTATAATCTACATATAACTCTAATGTAGTGCTTGTAATTTTTGCAATATTAAACTCTGTAGCTCGTCCAACAGAATTTGGTAAATCATTAAGTACCAGATTTTTATCATCTTTCAAACGCCAATTACTTGTTGTAAAAACGGTAGTAGCTTGTGGCAATGTTTGGTATGTATAGTTTTTGTTAAAAGTTATTTGCATACCTTTGAAAGCAAGGTCTGGAACTAAGTTGGTAATATCATTCCCAGACACATTTATTTTTGAGAGTTTCCAAGTGTTGGCAGTGAGTAAGGCACTCGTTTGGGTAGTTGGTGTTGTGTTTGGGCTGACTTCTGTTTTTTGACAAGCAACTATTCCAAATAAAAATAAAATGAATAAATAATATTTTTTTTTCATCATAAATAAGTGAACAAATTTAAAGTTACATTTTTAATTTTTATGCCTATTTGCGAAACAATGTATAATTACTGTAGATTTAGTTTTTTTCTAATACAATGCTTTTGGTTTCATTTCCTTTTATTTCACTTGGCATATATTCTGCTAAAATTTCTACAATTTCTTTTGCCAAATGTAGTTGTGTTTGCGAAAAACTTGTAAAAGAAGCTATTTCTAACACGCCAATTACTACCGAATTTCGCAAAATAGGTAATGCTAACATATAGGTTGGAGTTGCTTTGCCTAAACCTGAAACTACTGTAATATAACCATCTGGGACTTTGGAAATATTAATTTCTTTGCCACTTTTGGCTACTTGTCCTGCAATCCCTTCGCCATATTCGTAAGACAAACTTTTGCTTTCGGGTAGTTGAAACGCATAACCAAGTATAAATTCTATATATTTGCGATTATTTATTTCTTTGCTCACAAATAAAGCTGCTATATCTGCTTCTAATAATTTACAAAGTTGGTTAATGCCTTTTTGTAATTTATTGCTATTGCCATTGGCATGTTCTATTTCTTCTTTTATCTCCATAGCCTGCATACGCAAACGTGCATCTTCGTTCATACCTGCTTCTGTATGGGTTTTGTCTTGCAATTTGTCTGTATTATTGGTAATATATACAATATTTTCTGTCCCTACAAATTTTCGATTATTGGATAACAAGGCAATAATTAAACCTAATCCAATAAGTAATTCAATTCCTATGATTATTAAGGTAGAAATAGATGCTTGTTTTGCAATATCCAATTTTGTATGGTCTGTATTGCTGATGCCCATTTTTTGCAACATAGCTTCGGGCATCACAAAAAATACGGAATACAAAGAGATAAAAATTCCCAAAATAAAAAGTATAAATACTAAATTTGTTAAAGGACGACTCAAATTTTTCATAATTTTTATATATTTTAGTAGCTAAGTAACAAGACAAAAAAAGTATATTCGCCTTTAGGCGGGACTACCTAAGTGAATCTATTGATTAGCCAATACTTACATAAATATCAACATAATCTTAAATTCATTCACTTCGTAAGTAGGGGAAATTGCAAAATCTATTTTTTCATTTGTACTTGCATGGTGTTTTGTATGCCTTCGGATAGTGTTGGGCTAACCGACAACGAATCGGCATTTAAGATGCCACGACTTGCACGTACCCAGTATTTTGTAAGATTGAGATAAGGAAATACTACTTTTCCCTCACTATTGCTTAATTGTGCAGGTGCAACAGGATTTGTCTTTGCTTTCCAATCTTTTAGGCTCGTAAAAAGTTGCACACTACTATTAGCAGTTGGATTTTGTGCGGTATCTTTTACGGTTATTTCTAATCTGGTGTTTATATCAAATTTATATTCTTGCAAATTACATTCCCCACCGATAATATCTATTGTTTTTGCCCATGTTGCAATACCGTCTCCATAATTTGCAGAAAGATTATAGCTACCTTCTTTGAGGGTAAAAGTTAGTGCTTTGGTAGATTTTCCGCAAACGGGTGCTACAGGAAAAAATAAAGAATCACCTTTTTTGGTGGTATCTATAGCAACTATTACCCCTTTTAGTAATTTTGCAGCCCTATATAGTATCAAAGTACCATTTGCAGGACGGCGTACATTAATGGCAGTTGATTTTAAATCTATATCTCCTTTGTTGCCTTTTACGGTAAGAATGATAGTATATCTACCAGCTTGCTTAAAAAAGAATACAGGATTTGCTTCTTTCGAGTCTGCTTTACCATCACCGTCAATATCCCAACTATATTCCACAATCCGTTCTTTAGGAGTAGAGGTGCTTACCAATTTGAAAGAATCTGTAGTTAGAATACTATCTTTAGGACTATACGTAAAACTTGCTTTGACAGGCAAATTTATTGGGTCGTCTTTACAAGAAGTACAAAAAATTACAAAGCAAAGCAAAAAAGTAGAAAGAAAACGCATTTGTTTAAAGATAAGTAATAAATATGAAATATAAAATATAAATTACTGATTATCAAACAATTGTGTTTAATGAATAAGTAATTTATTGTTACTGTAAAATTTAGTTATAAGAAAACGTAAAAATAGACTTTCCAACAGTTCCACTGTGGGTCAAGACTTGGAAAGTCTGGTTTTTCTGTCTTAAGGTTTACCGTTCTCCTGCCGAAAAAATCTCTTGTACAGTTTTTTCGTATTTGCTCATAATAGCTTTACGTTTGAGTTTCATGGTTGGAGTCAATTCACCGCCTTCAATAGTCCATTGATTTGGAATTAATTTAAAGGCTTTCACTTGTTCCCAATTTCCAAAACCTTTGTTAAAGTCTTTGACGTATTTCTCAATTTCAGCTATTACTTCTTTGTTTTTGGTCATATCGTTATCATTGGTATAAGTAACATTATTTTCTTTACACCAATATTTTACATTATCCACATTTGGAACAATGAGGGCAGCAGGGAATTTTTCGTTCTCACCAATTACCATAATTTGTTCAATCAATGGACATTCTTTGAATTTATTTTCCAAAACTTGCGGAGCTACATATTTGCCTCCTGATGTTTTGAACATTTCTTTTTTGCGGTCTGTAATTTTTAGGAAACGGTTTTCTACAAAAATACCAATATCGCCAGTATGAAACCAACCATCTTTGATAACTTCGGCAGTCATTTCAGGGTTTTTATAATATCCTTTCATTACATTACGACCTTTACAAAGAATTTCGCCATCTTCGGCTATTTTTACTTGTACGCCTTCGATAACGGGTCCTACACAACCTATTCGCATATCTTTATGGGTTGCAATACAACCTGCAATAACAGGAGAAGTTTCGGTTAGTCCATATCCTTCACAAACTTTGATACCTGCAGCCCAAAAAACTCTCGACAAACGAGGTTGTAAGGCAGCCGAGCCTACTTGAATTTGAATAATATTGCCGCCTAATGCTTCACGCCATTTATTAAAAATGATTTTGTTAGCAATATCTAATTGTGTTTGATAAAACCAACCTTTATAAATATGTGGTTCGTATTCCAAGCCCAAATTTAATGCCCACATAAATAATTTTTTCTTAATGCCTTCCAATTCATTTCCTTTTGCGGTAATTTTTTCATAGACTTTTTCTAAAAGTCGTGGAACTGTGCAAAAAGTTTGTGGTTTTACTTCTTGTAAATTTGCTCCAATGGTATCTATACTTTCGGCATAATAGATAGAGCAACCTTTATACATATATACGTATAAGGCAGTTCTTTCGTAAATATGACAAAGTGGCAAAAAACTCAAGGCTTTAGATTGTCCAAGTGGAATATCAATAATATCTTTTACTGCCATGGTATTGCTTACGATATTATCGTGAGTAAGCATTACGCCTTTTGGTCGTCCTGTAGTGCCAGAGGTATAGATAAGTGTGAGCAAATCATCTGCTTGTACGGCATCTCTGATGGCATCTAATTGCTTGCTGTCTTCGTTTTTCCCCATTTCTTCTACTTCAGACCAATGTGGAATACCTTGCAATCTTTCAAATGTATAGATTTTTTGCAACGTAGCCAAACCTTCTGAAGCTGCTTTAGCTTTTTTGTATAAATCTGAACCTGCAACAAAAGCAAATTTTGCCTCCGAGTTTTCAAAAATATATTTGTAATCGTCTATAGTAATGGTTGGGTACATAGGTACACTTGTTGCACCTATTTGCTGAATAGCCAACTCTACAATAGTCCATTCTGGACGATTAGGGGAGATAACTGCTACTTTGTCATCTTTTTTTACGCCGAGTTTTAGCAATCCCAAACTTGTACGATTTACTATATCAATTACATCTTTTGTACTGTAATTGAACCATTTGCCGTTTTGTTTATAGCTTAAACAATCAGCTTTAGGGTATTTTGCATATTGATAATACAAAAAGTCAAAGGCTCTTTTCATTTCCATAAGTGGATATGTATTTTTTAGGTGGTATGACAGTTTATTGATTTGTGTTCTGTATAAAGTGCTAATTTATAACTTTATTCTTTAAAAGCAAATGCTTAACAAATTGTTTTACTATTTTTCTATTATTTTTAAAAAAGACTGCTGTAGTGTGGTAAAGTTTATGCTTTACACACAGGTTTTGTGTAAGCAAACAAAGCTAAATGGCAATTTATTTTTGACTATTTGCTTTCTATCTCGTATTTTTGCTTTGGATTATGCTTGCAGTACATTGGCAATAGAATAGTTTGAAAACTGTAGTTTTCCAAAATAGTACACTATGCACAAGGTTATTTCTACCATTCCAATAATTTTTACCATTTAATATGCTTTACAAGTGATACAATACCATACTTTATTACAAGACATTTTAGAAAAAGGAAACCGCAAAACTGACCGTACAGGCACAGGAACTTTAAGTATTTTTGGCTATCAAATGCGGTTTGATTTGGCTGCTGGTTTTCCTTTGCTGACCACCAAAAAAGTACATAGCAAGTCTATTATTTATGAACTTCTATGGTTTTTGCAAGGCAATACCAATGTAAAATACTTGCAAGAAAACGGGGTAAAAATTTGGGACGAATGGGCAGACGCAGACGGTAATTTAGGCAAAGTTTATGGACATCAATGGCGAAGTTGGCAGGGAGCAGATGGCAAAATCATTGACCAAATTACACAAGTGGTACACCAAATTAAAAATAATCCCGATTCTCGCCGTATGATAGTTTCGGCTTGGAATGTTGCAGACATAGATACTATGGCATTGCCACCTTGTCATGCCTTGTTTCAATTTTATGTGGCAAATAACAAATTATCTTGCCAATTATACCAACGAAGTGGCGATGCGTTTTTGGGAGTTCCTTTTAATATTGCAAGTTATGCCTTGCTTACGCAGATGATAGCACAAGTCTGTAATTTGGAATTAGGGGAATTTGTCCATACTTTGGGAGATGCACACCTGTATCTAAACCATTTGGAACAAGCAAAATTGCAACTAAGTAGAGAAATAAGACCTTTGCCAACCATGCAAATACAGCCCGCAAAATCTATTTTTGATTACCAATACAGTGATTTTACACTTATCAATTACAATCCACACCCAGCTATTAAGGCAGAAGTGGCAGTGTAAATAAGGTAGATTTTGTAGTATGTAGCAATAAGTATATTGCTTGTCGTTGTGTGTTCTACGGTATGTATATATCTTTGTACATAGTTGTTACTCTATAAATTATGAAAATTATAGAAATTGCTAATTTTTTTAATTAGTAAGTGTTTACAAAAATGTATATATACTGTAGGTCTATCTTTATGCTTGTGATTAATGTAAATTATATAGCAACTTACATTGCTTATTGTAACCAAACTTCACATAAAATCCTGTTGATTCTGTAATTTTGTTTGTTACTTTGTAGCTTTATACACCCTAAATTTTCTTTTCACCGTAACCGAACTTCCAAAATTTATTAACAAACCAATATCCAACTTTGCACCTGCCAAATTATTAACTAATTGCACTTCAAAGGCTGGCATTAGATTTTCAACGGCTTTCAATTCCAATAAAATCAAATCATTTACTAAAAAATCTGCATAATATTCTCCCACCATTTCTTTTTCATAAAATACTTCAATTCTATACTCTGGAATGGCTTTTAATCCTGCTTTTGTCATTGCTATTTGCAAAGCCTTTTGATAAACTTTTTCGTAATAACCAGCACCTAACGCATTATGTACGTTATAAGCACAACCTATAATGATTTTTGTTATTTCTTCAAATTGTAAACTTTCCATAGTATTTTAACAGGATTACACGATTAACAGGATTTTTTGTTGTCTTCGACAACCTTTTTTCATTGTCTTTGACAGTATATTTATATTCCAAATTTCTTTTAGCAAAATTATAAAATAAATTGCCAAAGGCAATAAAAGTTGTCGCAGAAACCAAAAAAAATCCTGTTAATCTTGAAATCCTGTTGTTAATTTTTTAATTCTGTACGAAGA
>JBIKRY010000247.1:0-7244 GCA_044348925.1 Bernardetiaceae bacterium | reverse complement strand
GTAGTTCACGTTAATTAACATAATTTTGATGCGGAAAACCTATATTAAGATATTGTAAATTTGATAGTTTCAAAAAAAGTAGTATTTTTACTATTTATCATTCATATTTATCTTACAAAAATGACTTTACGCACCATTATTTTGGCTACTGGACTTTCAGTAAGCTGCTTTAGTTCTGTTTTGGCAAAAGATTTTATCTATTCTTTGCCTATTGCCCCATTTAATGATACTTTAAAAAAAGCTCCTGCCAATTGGTTTAATTTGGATATGTCCACCGATAAAGTTCGTGGCGTAAGCACCGAAAGAGCCTATCAAACTATTCTCAAAGGTAAAACATCAAAGCCTGTAATTGTAGCAGTGATTGACTCTGGTGTCGATATAGAACACGAAGATTTGAAAGATAATCTTTGGGTAAATAGCAAAGAAATTCCTAATAATGGAATAGATGACGACAAAAATGGCTATGTAGATGATATATATGGTTGGAATTTTATTGGCGGCAAAGATGGCAAAAATGTGAGCAAAGACACTTACGAAATGACTCGAATGTATGTGAGTTATAAAGCAAAATTTGCAGGCAAAGGCGAATCGGATATTCCAAAAACAGAAACAAGCCAATACAAAGAATATCTCGATATTAAAGCCAAATTTGAAGAAAAAGTAATGGATTTGCGTCAAAATCTTATGCGTTACAAAATGTTTTCGGAAAGATATTCTAAAAGCAAAAAGCTATTAGAAGCCTATTTAGAAACAGAAAATATTACCATAGAACAACTGCGAGAATTGGACAGCAAAGACGAAAAAATCAAAGAGGCAGTACAAACCTACGGCTCGATGATGCTCAATGGGGTAGATGAAAAAAGATTTGTCGAGATTATTACTTATTTTGAAGAACAAGTAAAATTTGGATATAATACAGATTTTGAACCTCGTAGCATTGTTGGAGATAATTATGAGAATGTAAACGAAAAAAATTATGGCAATAATGATGTAATAGGCAAAGGCGGTGATTCTAAACACGGTACACACGTAGCAGGTATTATTGCAGCCAATCGCAAAAATGAAATAGGTATGGCAGGAGTTGCAGATAATGTAAAAATTATGTCGATTCGTGCAGTGCCTGATGGAGATGAAAGAGATAAAGATATTGCTAATTCTATTCGTTATGCAGTAGATAATGGAGCAAGGATTATTAATATGAGTTTTGGCAAAGCATATTCTCCTTACAAACAGGCTGTAGATGAGGCAATGCAATACGCAGCATCTAAAGGAGTGTTATTGGTGCATGCAGCAGGCAATGATGCCAAAAATTTGGATAGTGCCTCTAATTTTCCAAATCGTAAGACTTTGGCAAAAAAAGATATTCCTACATGGCTCGAAATAGGTGCAGCTTCTTGGGGAGATACCAATAATTTTGTCGGAGATTTTTCTAATTATGGCAAAAAAACAGTAGATATATTTTCACCAGGAGTAGCTATTTACTCTACTACGCCAAACCAAAAATATGAAAGTTTAGACGGTACAAGTATGGCAGCACCTGTAGCAGCAGGCGTAGCAGCAGTAATTATGTCATATTTTCCCGAACTTTCGGCAACACAAGTAAAAGAGGCTATTTTAAAATCGGCAGTAAAATTCCCAAATACAAAAATAGCAAAACCAGGCGAAGCAGAAAACGAAGATGAAAAAGCTAAGATGATAGAATTTGACCAACTTTCTATGTCAGGAGGCTTAATCAACGTCTATGAAGCCCTAAAAGTAGCCGAAGTAATGAGTAGCAAAATGCGAAAAAAATAAAAAAATAGTTGCAGTAAAATTTCTGTTGCAATTTTAGAGTTATGCCTTCATAAAAACCTTGTTGATTAAAAGCCATAACACAAGCAAGTTGCCAAAAACTTACAACAGAAATTTTACAGTAACAAAAATATTACTTTCTTTGTATAAAGCAAAATGATACCGCAAAACAAAATATCATCAACTTTGCAAACTATCCACTAATTTTTTCTATCTATTTCTAAGCAATTTTATGAAACTGACTGCAATAAGTTTTGCCATCTTTCTCTGTTATTTTACCTTTTCGGTTTTTGTCAATAGCACTTTTGTAGTTATTGAACAATCTCTGTACGAATATGGGGAAGATAGCGACAGTGCAGCCATTCTCCAAAAATTACAAAACATAGCATATCTATTTGTAGCTATTGTAGTTGCTCCTTTTTTACGCACTTTTGGCTACAAAAAAATTCTTTTAGGCATTACAAGTATTGCTACGCTGGCAGTTTTGTGTATGCCTTTTGGTACAAACTTGTTAGTACCAAAAATATTCTACTTTTTTTCGGGTTTAGGTTTTGGTTTATCTCGGCTCATTGGCTACGAAGTATTATATGACACTGCCCCAAATGAAAAATATTTTTCGGGAATTATCAATTTTTTTGAGGGATTGTTTCTTTTGGGAGCTTTATTTAGTGTGCTTATTTTTGGCGGTGCTATGCACTTTGAGTTTTTACAGTGGCGAAAAATGTTTTTACTTCTTGGTATATTGGGTATTGGTAGTATTTTTTTACTATACCGAACAGAAATGGAAATACTACATACAAACAAAGACATTATTCAAGTTCGCAAAATTAAGGAAATCATCAAAACTTTTAAAGGTAGTTTTTCTATCTTACGCTATACATTAGTTTGGCTGTTTTTGCTAATTTTATTGTTTGTTGTTTTGAATGAAACGCAATTTATGAAATGGTTGCCATTGTTTTGTGTGGAAGTAGTAAAGATGCCCAAAGGAATGATGCCACAAATTTTTGTTCCAATTCTTTTTGCTGGTTTTTTGGGTAGATTAGTGGCAAGTATTATTTTGATGAATACCAATGTGCTGGTCGTCATTGTATCTTGTTTGTTTGGGGTAATGACTATTTTATTTACCATTACACATATTTCGCAAACAGAAGTATTTACGGTAGTGAAAGAATGGGAAAAAATGCCTCCAATTGTTTGGTTTTTGCCACTATTGAGTTTTTTCTGGAGTCCTATTCTACCTACTTTGTTTGTTACTGTACTTAATAACACAAGTACCACCAAATATGCAAGCAAAACCTCTATGTTAGGTTTGTTGTTGGTATTTTTATTTATCTTTCAACTATTTACGCAACCTATCACAAAATATATTTTTAGCATTTTTAGTGTTTCTGTAGCATTTTTTGTATCTATTATTTTTGTAATGATACTACTTACAATGATTATTTTATTGATAAATGATTTGAGAAAGACAGCATAAACAATTTCATAAACAATTTATAGCCTAAATACTTGCAAACTACCCTATGAAAAAAATACTCTTTTCTTTGCTATTTCTGTGTTTTTGTATGCAAATCGGCAATGCACAAATTTTAGTAACCCGCAATTTGACCATCAATCCTTTTGCAGATACCACCACCACACAAAAAGTGCTTGGTATTTCGGCTTTTGCTGCCGAATTTTCGCGTGGTTATGGTTCTACTGCCAATGCACACGCATGGAATGCACGTCTAATAGGTATGTTTGAAGTCTATAGATTTAGCCCTAAAACTTCTTTTGTATTCACAACAGCACACGAAATTAATGCTGATTTATACAATAGTCTGTATTTTAATCCTAAAGGTGCTATTTGGCATGAAAGTTTTTCTGTATTCCACCGCCAAAAAAACTATACTTTAGAACTTGGAATTTCGCACCGTTGCCGACATAATATAGATAATGCCGATATAGATGATGGAGATACCTTAAATCTCAAAAATATTACCTACCGTATTCTCATTGTAAATGCTCCATATATAAATGTATTTAGTAATGAAATAGCTATACGCAAAAATTTTAGCATCACAAGTTCTTTGCGAGCAGAATATTTTTGGTATGCCTACGATAGTCGTTTTCCTTATTTGGACAATGGACAGATGTGGTCAAAGATGAAAGCAGCTTTTCATTTGACTTTTGGGGCTACTTACCATTTTCACAAATATTTTGCAGCTTATACAAAAACTTGGCTACAAACTATGGCTTTTTCGGACATTATTCCCATTACAAACAATTATAGAGTAGAAACAGGCTTGGTACTCAAAGGCGAAAAAGCAAATTTACAGACTTTTGTAGGCTATGAATATTTTTTTGACGATTACTCACACCATATTCCACGCAGTTCGGGAGTATTGTTTGTAGGTGCAAGACTTGGTGGCAAAGTTTTTAGATAAGGTTCACGTTATTTTACAAGCAACCCCCCAAAAAATATTTTCTAAACCAAAACAGCTCGATGCTTTGCAAAGTATGATAGACTTGTGCCAATAAAAAACACGTTGATAACTATCCTACATTTTTATCCGTTTGATTTTACAATTTTTAACAACATAGATTTTTGTGGAATTTGCTATTTTTTCTTAGAAATCAATATCTTTGTGTCTAATCAAATTTAGATAAGATGTTTACTTTGCAGCAATTTTCCCAAATTATTAGCAATTTTGTTTTTACTAATAAAAATAGTAAAATATTTTTTTACTTTTTTAGTTTTACATTCTTTTTGCTAACAATTCCCTCCATTACTAATGCACAAAATTCTGTTTTAGCACAAGGCGAATTTTATAAACTTGCTATCACCAATCCACAAGGTGCAGTGTATAAAATAGATAAAAATTTTCTACTCAAATTAGGAATTAATCCACAAAATATTAACCCACAAAATATACAAATTTTTGGAAATGGCGGTGGTATGTTACCACAAGCCAACCAAACTCCACGTGCAGACGACCTTATAGAAAATGCTATTTTTGTGCAAGGCGAAGGAGATGGAAAATTTGATGACACCGATTTTATTCTTTTCTATGCTGAAGGAAGTGATAAATTAGTGTATGATAGTAATTTACAATTTATTCGTCACGAAAAAAATTTATACAGCACCCAAAACTATTATTTTATTACGATTGGCACAAAAACAGGCAAAAGAATTACAGCAACTCCAACTATTACAAACCCAGCAAATAGTATAGAAAGTTTTGACGAGGTAGATTATTGGGAAGACGAGCAAGAAAATATTGCAGATTCGGGCAGATTATGGTTTGGTAAAACACTATTTGGCGGAGATACACAAAATTTTAGCCTCAAAAATTGCATAAATTTGGCAGATGATGCAAGTCTAAACATTATTGCACAAACTTTTGCAGCCTCAAGATTCAAAACCACTGAATTGGAAATATCTCTAAATAACAAAAAAATTACTACTTTTGCAATTCCTGCATCGCCAAGTTTTGATACAAATACAGAAAGATATGTACCCAAAGGAAATATAGAACCCAAACCCGAAAATCCTGTTTTAATTAGTTTAGTTGCAAAAAACTTTATTGCTACAGATGGCAATACCAATTTTTCCCTAAAATTTGACAACAAAGCAGACGGCAATGCAAGTGCTAATTTTGATTTTTTGGTGATGAATGTGCAAAGAAAATTACAACTGTATGGAAATTTTACCCGTTTTCGCAGTATTCGTAGCATTTCCAATCCAATTAACGAATATAAAATAGGCGGAATTACAGAACCCAATACTACACAAGTTTGGGATATTACAGACAGTAAACAAATATTTTCCCATACTTTAACCAATCCAACGCCTACTACAGCAAGTTTTAAAGCAAAAAATGAGGGTTTGCGAGAATATATTGTGCTAAAAACTAATGCAAATTTTGAAAATCCTGTAAGCATTGGCAAAATACCAAACCAAAATCTACATGCTTTGCCTGTACCTGATTTTATGATAATTACACACCCAACACTTTTAGAGGCAGCCAATAAATTAGCAGATTTTCGCAAAAAAAACGATAATTTGGAAGTTTTGGTAATTACCACCGAACAAGTATATAATGAATTTTCTTCGGGACGGAAAGATGTTTCCGCTATTCGTGATTTTACAAAATATATGTATAAAAAAAGCAAAAAATTAAAATATTTATTGCTTTTTGGCAATGGTTCTTACAACCATAAAGGCGAAACAGATTATGTGCCAACCTATGAATCTCACGAATCTATTCACCCAATTTATAGCTTTGCCTCTGATGATTATTATGGAATGTTAGACGAAAAAGAAGGAGAATGGGCAGAAAATTCGGGAAATTTAGATAATTTGGAAATAGGTATTGGTAGAATTCCCTTCAGAATTTCGGGTAATACGCGAATTAAAGAACAAGCAAATGCCATTGTAGATAAAATTATAGCCTATAGCAACGGAAAATCGATGGGAACTTGGCGAAATGAAGTATGTTTTGTTGCCGATAATGGAGATAATAATAACACACTGTTTCAAGGTGATTCCGAAACTTTGGCAACCAGATTAGATGCCCAAATACCAAATTTAGTAATAGATAAGTTATACTTAGATGCTTTTCCTACTACTTTGACTGCCAACGGCATTACTTCGCCTATTGTACGCCAAAAACTAAACGAAGAAGTAGAAACAGGTGCTTTGTTTATCAATTTTATTGGACACGGTTCGGAATCTGGTTGGACTGCCGAAAAGATTTTAGATGAAGTAAATGCTGCAAGTTGGCAAGGCTTAAATAATATGCCTTTGATGATGACAGCTACTTGCGAGTTTGGAAGGTATGACGGACAAGTAGAATCTGGGGCTGAAGTGGCTTTGCTCAATCCTAAAGGTGGTGCAATAGCTTTATTAACTACTACCAGACCTGTATATAGCAATAATAACGAAGTTGTAAATAGGACTTTTGTCGATAATATTTTCAAACCTTTGGCAGACGGCACTATGCCTCGTTTGGGAGATTTGGTAAGAATTGTAAAAAATAATAGCATTTTGGGGGTTGCAAATCGCAATTTTGTGTTACTTGGAGACCCTTCTTTGCGTTTGGCATATCCAAAAATAGAAACTGTACTTACAAAAATCGAAGTAGATGGCAAAGAAAGTACACAATTTACTGCCTTAAGCAAAGTTACCATTTCGGGTGAAATACAAGACAAAGGAATTTTACAAAGCAATTTTAATGGCACTGCCTATATTTCGGTATTGGATAAAGCCTACCGAACAAATACTTTAGGCTTGATTGACGGCAAAATGTCTTATGTATTGCAAGATAATTTGTTGTATAAAGGTCAAGCTACTGTTACAAATGGAAAATTTACAGCTACTTTTATCGTACCCAAAAACATAGATTACAAAGATGGCAACGGAAAAATACTCTTATATGCCACCAATAACGAACTAACTATAGACGCAAAAG